>DATFDX010000171.1:0-5759 GCA_035251875.1 Nitrososphaera sp.
ACTGGCATGCATTGCACACACTATGCTTTGAAAAGCCCTCTCATTACAATATCCCAGGGCGTTGCTATCGAGTCATCACATAGTAGGCACGGCGTATTGACATCTGACAGGAGTTCTGCCGCAACGCCGGCCGGCGTGCTTCTCCGGACATACTTTGGAGCTGGCATGTCGAGAAGGTCCACCCTGACAGAATCAACGCCCGTCGGGCTTGCCATCGCACGCCTCCCTTCGTAGCTCAGTAGAAATTCCAATATCTTGCGGTCATTCATTATTCTTGTGTCGCCGCTTTCGTTCCTTACAGCCAAGTTTCTAACGCCGTTTTCCAACATCAATTCCAGAGCTTTCTGAATGCTCGTGCTGTCTTTCGCAGAAATCAATCTGGACGACAGCTCTCCAACAGGCATGTCCAGCTTGTCGGTTGCGAGCCGAAGGATATCCCGTATAGAGAGGGAGGTCGCAACCCTGCCATCAACAGTTATCGGCACAAATGCAAACTTGGTCTTGTCAAAAATGTAGAGTGCGGTTTCTAGAGGATCGCTTGCTTCTACCACAGACGGGGCGTGGCTCATGATTTGGGATGCGGTTGCCTGAAGCCAGTCGTCCCGATGTTGCAGGATGTATTGAATGATGTGCTGGCCGCCTATCCTGCCAACAGGTTTTTGCCCGTCAAGGACCACTAGCCCGTCAGCATAGATCTGGGGTCCTATGGCCAGAAATATCCCGACCTGCAAGAGCGAATCACCCGGGCTGACGTGCAGAACCGGCCGCTTGAATATGTGGGGCACTATGTCGCTTATCGGCTGTTTCAGTTCTACCAATTGCATGACACTCATCTCAAAAGAACAATTCCCATACCTCTGACGCCGTAATCTCCTCGTCGGCCAGGTTTTGCCTGAGATACCTTGCCAGATCCGTGACCGTAACCATGCCCATAATCTGTCGGCTGGACGGGTCCTCCACCAAGAGGTGCCTCACCTTTTTCTGAGCCATTACCCTGGCGGCATCTTCAACAGACGAGCCTTTTCCTATAGATACTACCGGGTTTGACATCAGCGAGCCTGCAGTGATTCCATTTGGGGGCACCGCCTTTGCAACGATCTTTACAACGTCGCGCTCGGTCAATATGCCGATTATCATATCTTTTTCGTCGGTTATTGCTACAGAGCTGATATTCCGCTCTGCCATCCTTTTGGCAATATCGAGCACGCTTTCTTTTCCGTCCATCGTGATCATTCTGGTCGTCATGTAATCTGCAACTGTCGCCCCTTCATTGTTATTGCGAGCCATTTCACTCTACGTTGGAAATCAAACGATATATGCTGGCGGAATGTTGTGCATTGCACTGCAATCTTGCTCTTGATATAGAAATGAAATCTCTATTCTGGATAATGGCATCAACGTCATCAAGAAACAGTCTTGTCTACGCGTCAATAGGAATAGCAGTTGCTGCGATAGCGATATCCCTGGCAGTAGCAGCGTTGCTCCAGCAGCCTGCTCAAGAAGAAGCTCCTGCACCTCAGACCAGAGAATTTTACCTCCTTACGCAAGTTGACGAAGGCGTTGAAGCAATCGAGGACGAGCTGGGCATCCCGCCTGACCTGTTCTTCCCAACGCAGATGACAGTCAACAAGGGGGACAGGGTGATAGTGCACTTTTACAACCTGGAGCCTGAAGAGACGCAGGAGCACCACACATTCACCATAACCAGCAGCGTGTACCAGACGCACAATGACCTGAACGCAGGAGAGCAAAAGACGATCGAATTCACGGCATCTGAAGCCGGAGTCTTTGACTACATATGCACATTCCACCAGCCTACAATGCGGGGCGAGCTGGTAGTCTTGCAATAGAAAGCCTCTTGAGCCGTTATTTAGCCTGCTACCGTAACTTGATTCTTACAGGCGTGGGGCCGGCTCGCCAAACTGGCCTGCCGCTTCAGCAGGCTCTGGTAGGTCGCCTGCCCTCGTTGCCTGCTCCTCATCTGTTTCAATGATTTCCAGCATGTAAAGACCAAGCTTGGTCAGTTTCACCTTGCTGCTCAGCAATCCAAAGTAGTAATCCCCGGTTTCAAGCACACGCTGGACGACATCTCCCCTGTTCATGGCTTCTGGTAAAACGGGCAGTTTATCGAACTCGATGACTCCTTTGGCCATTGCCCTGCTCACGTCCTTGCGCGTAAAGCCGTATTCTAGCAGCTCAAGGATCGACAGGCTTGTGAGGTTTACTGCCGTGGCAACCCTGATCATCACCGGATCGTTCAGCAGACCGGATAAAGCATCGTGGTCAAGCGGTACTGCATGTTCGCTCATGTCATATTTCTATGCGCCTTGGTAGATATGTACCACGAATGCACTGTCGTGCAATGCATCTGGACACGGTCCTGTGCTCTAGAACGAGTCAGTCTTTCCTGTAGCGAATGTCTTGGCTGCCCTGCACGCCATTTTTCATCTTGACCACGATCGTGTTGCCCGCCCTGCTGAATATCCTCTGCCTCTTGTCGTTTGTGAATATCCATCCGAGTATCACGTCAATTGGCAGCAGGAACGCCTTGCCAAAGCTCTGTATCGCCGCGCTGCGGATGTCGACCTTGTTTCCTGCAAGATCCGTGGTCTTGATTCGCAGGGCCATCTTGCCAAGCGACTGGCCGGTGGTAGTTTCAAAGTATATCCAGTATGCAAAAAAGACCAGGCTGGTGACTGCCCACCCTATGGGGCCGTCCGCCCTGTCGAGCCACATTTCGGGCATTCCGCTAAACCAGAATGGGAAGGCAGCTGCCGCAAATACCGCCCACAGCACAACATTAACAATGATAAAGTCGATTAGCCACGCAAGGAACCTCTCGCCCCAGCCGGCGAGGACTATCTCGGTCTGCGGCTGCGAACCACTGCTTGAAGTCTCGCTCATTGGAAGTTGATTGCACCTGCCGGAATATAATAGATCTGGAGGTTGTGCAATGCAGTGCATCTATCCAATCATACGATCAGGTTAAGGAGGTAGCCCACCACAAAGGCCACGGCTGCCGCGATCCCTCCGACAAGAAGCGTATTCAACCCGGATCTCATGAGAGGCTTTTGCACAACCCTTCCCTTCACGATGCCTACCAAAAAGAACGCGGCGCCGGTGAATATCACGGAATAGATGAAGGCATCTGATGCTGAAACAGCCAGAGACCCTGCCATGAACATTGCTACAAAGGGGAGCAGCGGTATCAGGCCAACAGCGTTGAACGCCGCAAACGTCGTGACGGCAGTGTCGCGGGGCCGCCTGCTGTCCTCGATCAGCCCGAGCTCTTCTCTCATCATAGTGTCCACCCACACCTTCCGGCGCGACGTGATCACCCCGACTATCTCGCTCAGCAGCTCGTCCTTGAACCCCTTCTTGGTGTAAATGTCGCGGATCTCCTGCTTTTCCTGCTCCACCAGATTGTCTATTTCCCACTCCTCTCTTTTTCTTGCCTTTTCGATATATTCCCGCTGGGCCTTTGCCGCCAGGTAATTCCCTATTGCCATCGAAAACCCGTCGGCCAGCAGGTTTGCAAACCCAAGTATGAGCACTATTGAAGGCGAAAGCGACGCGCCTACGGCCCCTGCAACCACTGCAAAAGTGGTGACCGCGCCGTCGGTTGCACCATAAACAAAGTCTCCAAGAGACCACCTCATTAAGCGTCATCTCTTGGGTACTGCCTGGTCCTGTACCTCTCTATCGCGGCATAGCTTGCCAGCCCGATTGCTATGGCAGCGGCTCCGGCAATCATTGTTCTGCTGTCAAACTGCGTCAGCATCGCAAGCGAAGTTGCAAACCCGAGCCCTGCGAGCACCGGGAACCAGCCGATCTTGATTGGCGACCTGAACGGCCTTTCGAGCTCCGGCTGCCTGTACCTGAGCCAGATCAGCGACAGGTTTACGAGCGCGTACACCACGAATATCACAAAGACGGCTATGCTGGCCACTGCGGAGATGCTGCCCCGGGAAAGTACAACCAAAGCTACTGTGAGCAGCATGGTCAGGACGACTGCAACACCCGGAGTCTTTGTCGCAGGGTGGATCCTGCCGAGCGCGGCAGGCAGCGCTCTCTCTTTTGACATCCCGAACATTATTCTGGACCCTGCCACCAGCATCATCAGCACGGTGTTGGACGTGGCAAACAGGGCTATCGCGGAAAGCACAGTCACGCCCACTTTTCCAAAGGCTTTCTCTGCGGCCAGTGCCAGCGGGGCATCCGTAGACGACAACTCTTCCCACCCTACCAAAGCTATGGCAGACGCTGCGATCAGGAGGTAAATACCAGTCGTAGCGGCGATTGAAATGATGAGAGCCTTTGGGATTGTTCTTGAGGCATTTCTGGTCTCTTCAGAAATGTTGGCCAGATTCTCGAAGCCGAAATAGGCAAAGAATACCAGACCTGCCGCACCTATTATTGCGCCAATTGACAATGGAAATGACGCAGAAGCAGCTGGCGGCATTTCGTAATAGTCGGCTCCTGAAAACGAGCCAAGCAGCACCGCTGCCAGGACAACGATCGCGAGGCCGGCAAGCTCTACGAGCGTAAACGTGGTGTTCATCCACACCGATTCCCTTATCCCGATGAAATTGATGGCCGACAATGCCGCGACCAAAGCGACAGCCGACAGCATCGGATCAAACTGCGGGAAAAAACTTGAGAGGTAGCCGGAAAAGCCTATGGCTACCGCGGCTGCAGACGCTATTGCCACAAACGTTATCAGCCAGCCGGCGACAAATGCCGCCATGTTGTTCTTGAAGGCGTTCTTGGCAAACACGTACTCAGCGGCACTTTTCGGAAACATCGATGACAGCTCGGCATAGCTGAGCCCGGTAAAGGTTGCAATTACGGCGGCGATCACAAAAGATATCCACATTGCGTTGCCGGCAATGCCCGCAACGTCGCCTATCAGCACATAAATGCCGGCGCCCAGTATCAGCCCGATGCCATACATTACGGCCTGAAACAGGCTGATGCTCCTGTTGAGAGCAACGCCGCCTTTATCATCGCTGCCATTCTTGAGCATGGACGTTACCGCATCATTCCCATGCCAGTCTGGTTGCCCATCGCTTCCTGCATCTGCTGCATGAACTCCTGGTTCTCCAGCATGTGACCAATCATCTGGCCTCTGATTGCAGGATCGTCCATCATGCTCATAACAGTGCTCTGCGTAAAGTCATGATTCTGGCCCATGTACTGTATCATCTGGTTCTGGAACTGAGGGTCGCTCATCATGTCAGACATGAACTCCTGGTTCTGCATCATCGACATCATCATCCCCTGCCTGCCAGTCTGATCATTCATCATCTGTTGGTTCCACTGGTTCATCATCTGCGGGTTCTGTTGCATCATGTTGTTGAACATTTGCTGGTTCCACATAGGCTTTACTGAATTTGCAAAAATGCCATAGCCTACTGCTATTCCCACTAGAAAGACTCCTACTGCAATACCTATCCAAACATATTGACTGGTCATTACACAGAACATCCTTCAACGGGCGATATATGGAGCAAGAATTTTGTGCAATGCACTGCAAACATCCACAATATATCGCTGGTGCGTCATACGTGACTTATGCATCAGGATTACGCTGACAAAAAGGCCGGCGACGCGGCTGAAAAGAATGTCATCGTGCTGGACGGATCTACCTACATCGCTTATGCCGCAAAGGCGATGAGGGACGCAGGCGTCTCAAGCGTTCTCGTTGGCAGGTACGAAAAGCTTACTGGGATAGTCACTGAAAAGGACATCCTCTACCG
>DATFDX010000172.1:0-2294 GCA_035251875.1 Nitrososphaera sp.
CAATTTGGCAAGGTTGGCAAGCGTCTGGTGCTCGTACTTGCTGCCTACGAATATCGAAAGAGCAAGGCACGACGCGTTCAGCTTGATAGCCTCTTCAATCGAAACAGTGATCGTTTCCTTTGACAAGTCCTCGCCAACGATGCTCGTCCCGCCGGAGACGCGCAGCACGATCGGCACGCTGCTCGCCGGGTCGACCGACGTCCTCAGGACGCCGCGGGTAAGCATTAGAGAATCGGCATAGGGCAAAAGAGGCGCTATCGTCCTTCTAGGAACCTCGAGGCGTTCTGTCGGCCCGAGAAAGTAGCCGTGGTCAACCGCCAGCATGAGGCAGCGGCTGTCCTCCGGGCGGATTATCTTGGACATCCTGTTTTTCATTCCCCAGTCCATAACAGGTCAGACAGGCTATTTTTAATATAAATAGTTTAACTGGTCCTGAAATGTTCAGATCCAGTCCCTGATTTGGGGCACCTTTACGTTATTATTACCAACAAATCTACACGTTTCGCAAAACAGGTGACATGTATGGAAGAGCGCGATTATTTCCGCGAATTGTGCATGGAAGTTTTAAAGGCTGACAAGAACATCAGGTTTGCCGGCGTCATAGACGACGGCGGCAAGCTGCTTGTCGGCGAATACCGGAAGGACATCGAATCGCCGCTGATCAGGGCAAACCAGATCGTCGACAGCAGGGGGATCTGCAGCAATGCAGGTGGTGGCATCGCCAGCAGTTCTTTTCTTGCGAGCAAGATGATCTTTGCGCTGAACAAGCAGTTCGAAAATGATCTTGGCCACCTAAACTACCACCTGACAGAGTACGGCAAGGTAAAGCTCTTAACAGTCGCGCTTTCAAACGAAAACAGCCACTACCTCTGCGTTTCAATCGACCCAGTCGGTGATTGCCAGCCTGTGGTCGTAAAAGTGTTCAAGAGCATCTAGGAATCTGCAGTCACGATCACTTTCATCGCGTCCTTCGCTTCGTGCGCGCACTTTACTGCGTCCGCGGCCTTGGTGATGTCGAACCGGTGCGTGATGAGAGACGCCATGTCGACCTGCTTTTCTGCGATCAGCTTCAGAGCCTCGTTGGTCTCGATCTCCGAAGAGGCATAGCTCGGGATGATCGAGTGTTCGCTCGAATACAGACTGCTCATGTCGTACGACATCAGAGAGCCCTTGGGTGGCACTCCAAAGAGCATGATGTTGCCCCCCTTGCGGGTCAGCTCAAACGACTGTAGGAGCGCCTTCATGTTGCCGGTTGCAACGACGCAGATGTCGACTCCCCTGCCTTCAATCGCAGATTTTATCTTGCCGGCAATGTCCTGATCGGAGATAGAGTTGAACGCTTCAACTCCGTACTTTTTTGCAAATTTCAGCCGGAAATCGTTGATGTCGATCACGAACACCTTGCGCGCGCCGTACGCCTGTGCCAATAGCACATGCATCAGCCCCGCCGGGCCGGCCCCGAGCACCGCGACGTCGTCGCCCTTTTGAAAGTTGCACTTGTTCCACGCCCTGATGCAGCATGCAAGCGGCTCTATGAGCGACGCCTCGTCGTAGCTGATGCTCTTGGGCAGTTTTATCAGGCCGCCCCTTGACACGTTCCACTCTGGCACCAGGAACTGCTCCGCAAGCCCGCAGGGACTTATGTTGCTCGTCTGGTAGGAGGGGCACATCGTATGGTCGCCATGCTTGCAGTAGTGGCAGGAATAGCACGCGACATGGTGGTGGATGAAAACGCGGTCGCCGGGCGCAAACCCATTCACAGACTTGCCGACAGCGACGACTTCTCCAGCCGGCTCGTGCCCGAGCCTGCCGGAGGCCATGCCGTACTCGCCATAGATCTTTTCAAGGTCCGAGCCGCACAGGCCGCATGCGCGCATCTTTACCAAGACGTCGCCGGCGCTTGCCATCTCTGGCGCCTTGACGTCGTCGACTGAAACCGCGCTGTGCCCTTTAACAAAAACCGCCTTCATCTTTTTCTCCATCGGTCCGTGCCTGATATAAACAGTAGGCGGTACTAAGAACCTTTATATAATAAAAAGCAAAAACCATTGTACTTCAAATGTTGCTACCCTCAGAGATCGAAGCCAAATCCCTCATTCCTGCTGTAAGGGCGATCCTTGCAAAAAAGCTGATAAAAGAATATGCGCTCAAGGAAGAGGACATTGCCAAGGTTCTGGGAATCACGCAGGCCGCGGTCAGCAATTACGTGAGGGGTACGAGGGGGGACATCGAGCTCATCTCAAAGCTCGAGTCGGTGAGGGAAGTCATGCGCATGATAGACGACATTGCCATGG
>DATFDX010000173.1:0-4785 GCA_035251875.1 Nitrososphaera sp.
TCTGTCGCGCCGTCGACGTTGGCGTGGATGCCGCCCATCATGTAGTGGCAGACTGGCCTCACTTCTATGGGCTCGTCTATAATGTCAACGCCGGAAAACTTGATCCCGATTTCGCGGATGCCTGATAGCACTTCCTTTATGCGCTCGGCTCCGAGGTGGGTCAGGTCTAGCTTCAGGCAGTCGACGCCAGTTTCGTGCTTGAAACCCCTGCCTTCCTGGATCTCTTTTATCATAGAGCGGGACACCACGTCCCTTGGAGCAAGCTCGAGCTTGCCGGGCGCGTACTTTTGCATAAAGCGCTCGCCGCTGCTGTTTATCAGGTAGCCGCCCTCTCCCCTCGCCCCCTCCGTTATGAGTATGCCGGAGGGCAGTATGCCTGTCGGGTGGAACTGCACAAACTCCATGTCCTTGAGCGCAAGGCCGGCGCGGTACGCCATGTCAAGCCCGTCGGGTGTGGATGAAAACGCGTAGGTGGAAAAGCTGTAGATCCTGCCTGCTCCGCCGGTACATATGATGCAGGCCGGCGCCTTGAATATTGTAAAGTTGCCCGTCTTTAGCTCGATTGCCGTTATGCCCTGGAATGTGTTGTTCTCGCGCAGTATCGCGGTGCAGAACCACTCGTTGTAAAAGTGGATATTTTCGTACTTTTGGCACGTGTCGTAGAGGGTCTGCATCAGGTAGAAACCTACCTTGTCCTGCGCAAAGGTCGCGCGCGGGAACGAGTAGCCGCCGAACTTGCGCTGGGCTATCCTGCCGTCCTTGCGCCTCGACCACGGCATCCCCCAGTGGTCCATCTGGTAGATTTCATACGGCATGTTCTGCACAAGCCGCTCCGCCACGTCCTGGTCTGCAAGAAAGTCGCTTCCCTTGATGGTGTCGTAGATGTGCGACTCCTGGTTGTCGCCGTCTTCCTCGTAGAGGACCGCGGCCGTCCCGCCTTCCGCCGAGACCGAGTGGGAGCGCATGACCTGCACCTTGGAAATGACTGCGATGCTAAGCTTTTTGTCAGTAGCAGCCGCCGAGATTGCCGCGCGCAGGCCGGCAAGGCCGGAACCTATTATCAAAACGTCATGAGAGATCACGTCCGCCAACTAGCGCACCCCTTTCTCTTGTGGAGGGCAATTCATTCTCATAAATATCTTTCATGTAATATTTGCAATGCGCACGCTTAACTTTTCATAATGTCGCATGCTGATTCTAAACAATAATGCTGATCAGAAACACTGTCCTGAGCAGGACACCAAAAGGCTTATCTTGGTTGTAGTCTTCATCTAACTTGTAGATGCTGCTAGACAGTATTTTAGCCATATTCACCCAGTCGTTCGGGCTGACATACTCGTGGCTAAACGACAACCTGATCGGCCCTTTCCTGGCATTTACCCGGGGCTTTGAATTTGCAATAATATTCATGGCAGCTGCACTCTTTTTCGCGATAAGCGTCTTCCTCCTGCTAAAGCAAGCTAAAAAGCTGCCCAAGTCGTACACCGTCGAGATCGTCAACGTGTACGGCCAAGTGGTTTCGATAGACGGCGTGCGGCAGACTTTTGCAACACACGACGCGGCAGAAAGCTACGCCAGAATGTACCGCAGCAACTTTGGACACCAGTACAGGTTCAGAGTGGTCGGGGTCGCAGACCCGGGCAAAAGTTAATAGCCGTTTGTCTTTGCGAAATCCCTGATGGTTGACCTGTCGCCGTATCTTGCGAGCGCCTCAAAGATATTCCTAGCGCCCAACACTTCAGACCAAGAGCTTGTGGACAGGGCAAAAAAGAGGCTTGCAGAAAACGGCATAGCGCAGGACAGGATCGAGGTCAACTATGACATGCAGCTGTTGGGCACCGGCGACCTCTACATCAGCTACGACCCACCTGACCTTGTGGTCAGGGTGGTGTATGAAAAAAAGCCAAGCGGCATGGTCAAGATGAAGAGCGCTGCAATGATTCGGCTCTGAGCATTTTGTAAAGATCTTGTGCAAGGTTGCCTGCATGGTGCTTGCTTTCCGTTCCTTCTTTCATCGACCTGACGATGACCTGGCCGCCCGCAATTTCGTCTGGCGCGACGATCACAGCAAATGCCGCGCCCTTCATCGACGCGTCGTCCAGCTGCTTTCTGAGCGCCCTGCCAAGTATGTCGTAATCCGTAGCAATGTCTCTAGATCGCAGGACAGAAACAATCTCGACAGCCCTATTCCTGACATCATCCGATGCATACGCGACATATACGAGTGTTTTTACAGATTGCCTAACTATGCCATGCCTCTGTAGCGCCATCACTATCCGCTCGACTCCGCCAGCAGCGCCAGTTGCGCCGATGTCCTTTCTGCCAAACGCTTCTGTTAGCCTGTCGTACCTGCCGCCGCCCACGAGCGCGCCACCAGAGTCGGACGCCGGGTCGAACGCTTCAAAGACGACGCCGGAATAATAGTCCAACCCGCGCACTATTCCGAGGTTGACGCGCGTCCCTTCGACCTTTCTTGCCTTGAGCGAGTCCATCAAGCCGGCAAGCTTTTGCCAGCTCTCAAGCCCCTTCACGTCTGCCTTGCCTGCCACCTCGTCGGCCGCGCCCTTTACTTTTGATAACTCTATCAGCGCCTGCAACTTTGCCGGTTCTATCTTGTCTTTGTATTCCTGCAATACTGCCTGTGCTCCCTTCTTTGGCACCTTGTCCACCGCGCGGAACATTTCAAACATCGCCTCTTCGCCTGAAATGCCCAGCCTCGTCTTGATGTACTCCTCTATCAGCTGCCTGTCGTTTACCTCTATTGTGACTTTAAGCCCAAGTTTTTTGAAAAACGCCGAGACAAACTCGATCACTTCGGCGTCAGATTCCTGGCTGAACGGACCGTACACCTCGACGTCCCACTGGTGGAAATAGCGGTAGCGCCCTGCCTGCGGCTCGTCGTAGCGCCAGACGCCGGCAAAAGTCGCCATCTTGGCCGGCATCTTTAGGTCGCGCCTTGACGCGACATAGCGCGTCAGGCCTATGGTGAGGTCAAAGCGCAGCGCGACGTCCCTGTCGCCCTTGTCCTTGAATGCATAAATTTCGTTTGAAATGGCGGCCCCGCTTTTCGCTTCCAGGGTGGAAAGCAATTCAAGCGGCGAAGGCTCTGTCAGCTGGAAGTTGAACAGCCGCGCGGTTTCAAAGAACCTGTCGCGGACATAACTAATGTTGGCAAACTCGTCGGCTTCAAGGTCCCTCATGCCACGGGGGAGCTCTAGCTTCACCACACCAGTAGCCAGCAGTGCGTTAGCATTTAGATTTTGCGATGAACGTATAATAACAGTCTGCGGGCTTAGAGCAAGCATTGGCAGGCGGCTACCTGTTTCTAGACCACATGACAGACGCAGTCATAGAGGCTTACGGCCAAACGCTGGAGGAGGCCTTTGAAAATGCCGCCAAAGGCGTCAACGACACGATGGTAGACTTGAAGACCGTCAAACCGCGCAAAGAGATCAAAATTGCCGCAAAAGGCCACGATCTCCACTCGCTGCTTTTCGACTGGCTGGACAAGGTAATGCTCTTGATGGTAGCTGATGGGATCGTGATGTCCGAGTTTTCAGTCAAGATCAGGCAGAATAACGGGTATTCGCTTACGGGCATCGCAAAGGGGGAAAAACTGGACCTTGACAGGCACCGCTACAAGGTGGAGATCAAGGCAGTGACGTACCACGAGATGGATGTCAGGCAGGAAAAGGGAAAAGCCACGGTAAGGTTTCTTCTCGACCTCTGAAAAAACTTAATAGCGCAGCAATAGACGCAAAGAACATTATGACAGAAGAAAAGCCAAACGTGGTAGGAGTAAACGTCCTTAGGCAGAACGGCGCCAATGTCGACGAGATACTGAAGGGGCTGATATACAACGCGTCAGTGGAATTTACGGCGTATTATTATTTCACGAATCTGCGAACGCATGCCACCGGCCTTGAAGGCGAGGGCGTCAAGGGCATAATTGAAGACGCGCGGTTGGAAGACCTGAGCCACTTTGAATCCTGCATAACAAGGATCCACGAGCTGGGCGGCAGCCTGCCAAACGACGCGATAGAGTTTGTCAGGATGTCTGGCTGCGAATTCCTGCAGCTGCCGACGCCGACCACCAACCTGAAAGAGATCCTGAAGAAATGCCTGACCGCAGAGCAGGGCGCGATAGTGAACTGGAACAAGCTGTGCAACCTGACTTATGGCAAGGATCCTGCGACCTACGACATCGCAAAGGACATCCTGAAGGAGGAAATCGAGCACGAGTCGTGGTTCCTGGAACTGCTCTACGGCAGGCCGTCCGGACACATGAGGAGAAAGTTCCCCGGCGAGCGCCCACACACCCACAAACACTCTAGGGCGCTCGGGTAGGCGCCTTAGGCCGCTGTTTCTTTTTCTGCTTTCTTGACGTAGACATACTGCATTATTAGGCCAGCGATTACCGCGCCGACTATTGGGCCGACCCAGTATATCCAGTGAAAGTCCCAGTAGCCTGAAACAATCGCCGGGCCCAGCGTCCTTGCCGGGTTGACACTTGCTCCTGTCAGCGGGACACCTACAAGGTGAATCAGGAATATCATGCCGCCAATCGCGAGACCTGCCATTCCGGCTGCGGCCTTTCTGTGAACTGCCGCCATGAATATCGTGGTGACTAGGAAGAACGTAAGGATTATCTCAACACCGAGGCCTGAAGCAGCGCTAAAATTGAGGAATTCGCTTGGGCCTCCCTGAGTGCCAAAATTCACCTTGGCACCAGCTTCCGGCAGGATTACCATATGAGCAAACGCTGCAGTTATCGCGCCAACAATC
>DATFDX010000174.1:0-6579 GCA_035251875.1 Nitrososphaera sp.
AGGGAAAAATTAAAGACGCTCCTGAAAGGGACGTCGCTTGCCAATTACCAGTTTGTCGATTCCATTGATCAGCTAAAGCAGGAGATGGCCAAGCTCAAGCCAAAGAGCTCAGACGGGCCTCTCATGATCCCAGTTGACCACGCCTTTGACGTAAAGGGCGTCGGGACCGTCGCGCTCGGAGTGGTAAAGCAGGGCACGGTAAAGGTCTATGACGAGCTCACACTTTTGCCGGGAAAAAAGAACGTCCTGGTCAAGTCGATACAGATGCACGACGACCCTGTCGAAAGCTCTTCGAGCCCTGCAAGGGTCGGGCTAGCGATCAAGGGGCCGGGCGCCGACGATATTTCAAGGGGCGACGTGATTTGCGCGCCCGACGCGCTCAAGGTCTCGTCTGGCCCGATTACCATCAGGTTTGCAAAGAGCCCGTTCTTCAAAGGGGACCTGCCGGACAATCACACTTACATGATATCTGTCGGCATGCAGGTAACGGCCTCAAAAGTAAAGCTCGAAGGTGAAACCCTGCAGGTGACGCCGGAAAAGCCCATAGTGTACCAGCAGGGCCAGACGCTTGTATTGCTCAAGCCTGACAGCCAAGGGACGAGGATAGCAGGAAAAGGGTCGATACAGTAGCTTGCCGGCAGCCCGCAGGGTCCACTCTGAGAAAAAGGGGATCAGAGTGCTTGGCATTGCAGAGAGTTTCAAGAAATCTGGCAAGAAATCAACGCTTGCCGGCGTCGTCATGCGGCGCGACCTGATAATAGACGGCATGGCGTTTGGCAGCGCTACGATAGAAGGCGACGACGCGACCGACAGCATAATTTCGATGCACAGGTCGCTTGCAAGGGACGACATCAACTGCATACTGCTCGACGGCCTCGTAATCAGCATGTACAACATCGTCGACGGCGAGCGGGTCGCGGCCGAGACCGGCCTCCCGGTCCTGGCAATAACGTTTGAGGACTCGAAGGGCCTAGAAGGCAGCATAAAGCGCCACTTTGAAGACTGGCAGTACAAGCTGGAGCAGTACCAGGGGCTGGGCAAGCGCGAAAAGATCACTCTGAAAACCGGCAAGAACCTCTTTATCCGCTACTGGGGGTTGAGCCAAAAGAGGGCCCTTGCAACCTTGAACTCGTTCACGCTGCAGGGGTCGGTGCCGGAGCCGATCAGGGTGGCCAAGCTGGCGGCGCGTTCGCATGCTAATGCTTTAATGTGAAATCCGTCGTACAGCTAACATTGCGTCTTTTTCTTGCCGGGGCCAAGTTCCTTTGCCGTAGGCTTCAGCTTAGTATCTTGCGATAATCCCCTTCTAAAACCCCTGCTTCTTCGTGGATTCTATCGATGTGTTTTGAAAGCACTTCTTTGGAATCAAAAGGGGAGCTGCAATAGGGGCATTGAAATTTTGCTTTCTTCAGATCCTTTGTGTATGTTATTGTCTTGGTATCAATTATGCAAGCAGGAGTCCCCAACAAAGCGGCATCTTCAAGTTCAAGGGATATCTGTTTGATGCTTTCGAGTATGTCTTCTCTATTAACCATGCCAAGCACGGCGGCATAAGCATGAACCATTACTTGTCTAACTTTCTTTTCATCCATTACAGAAAGTGCTTCTCTGATAGTCGATTGTGGCCCAACCGCCAGAACAGGACTGGACATGATTTCCCTCACACGAACTCTTGAAGCGTTTCTACCTAGGGAGGTGACCTTGAAGAGAATATCGGTCTTGCTGACAATCCCTACGACTTCGCCTTTTGTTGATATCAAGACGTTTCGGGCATTCCTCTCCTGCATCGCATCGAGGGCTTCTTGTGCAGTCATGTCAGCTTCAAGAATGGCAACATCAGATCTCATTATCCGACCGACTGGAGAACCCAGGAACAGTCCGACATTGGATAGTGAAGAAGAACTTTTTTCGATTGTCACCATTCGAGTCCACCATTGATCCCCCATGTCGGAATCATCATTGAGAGCTAGTTTTACGGCGGACTGGTATAAAAGGAGACCATGCATGTGTCTCAAGATAAAGTCTGATGCTGAATAGATCGGAGACTTTATACGCTTCAGCGCGCCTACTATGCTAATGTCGACTGCAGACGGTTCTATTTGTAACGTGTATTATTTCATGTGTCCAAAATGCAAGAGGGTGGCTTCTGTTCCTGAATCATTCAGGTATTCACTAACATGTTCGTACTGCAATTGCACGATGAAGGAAGTGGTAACGCTGGATTGACTATCTTTTGACCTTGAATGCGACCCTCATTAGCGCTTGGTATTCCGTTATCTTGTCGCCTGATACCATTACCTTGAAACTCGTGACGTCTGCCCACCGTATGTCCTTTACAGTTTGAGCAGTTTCCGCTATTGCGTTCTGGACGGCTTCGTCAAATCCCTTTGTCGATTCACCCAAGATGTCGATGTACTTGAAGACCATTTTCAGCCCCAGCTTAAATCATGACTAATTCGTCGACTGCTGTCATCATGACAACTGCCTTTTCGCCTGAAAGAGCCTTTTTCATTCTGTTCACTACTTCTCCCGAATCTTCTGCGTTTACGACCGTGGCCACGACCTTTCTTGTGCTAAATGCAACTTCCATCGTCCCACTTCCGCGGCCGGAAGCAACTCTTTCCTTACTCTCTTTTCCAGACCTTTTTACGTCATAGATTGTCGATTCAAGTCCCATTTCTCTTAGCGATGATGTGATCGCGTCAACATTCTCTGGCTTAACGATCACCGCGAGTCTTTTCATATCCTTTGACCTTTTGCCTGGTTTTTCAGAATACTCTACTTCAAACGGCAACGACATCTTATCTTTACCCATATCTAGAGGAATTATTGAGTGCTAGAAAAGGATTGTCATTAAGATGAACCTCGAGCTGACTGGGAAATAAGGAGTTAGGATTGCCAAGGGGCAGCGAGGTACTGTAATATAAAAAATAATGCCTTCAATCTAGACCCCAAATTACCTCATGATAATTGAAACTCCACAAAAACAACTAGGTATAAATTAGAACTTCTAAAAGTAATATAACTGCGGTGGGGTGGCAGAGCGGCCATGCGTTCGCCTGCAGATCGCGTCAGCAGTCAGCGGATTTATAAGGGTTCGAATCCCTTCCCCACCTTTCTAATTTTATCGGCAGACACATATTCGCGACAGCGTGACATCGCATTGTGCGCAGCTTTCGCCATTCCTTCACAGTGAAGGCGGACATTAACAAAGTCTGGGAATTCTACACAGACATCGGCCACCTGCAGGTCATTTCGCCGCCACGCATGCAGCTCAGGCTGGTAAAGTCGACCCACCAAAAGCTGGTGCAGGGCTCTGAGGTGTGGCTGACAGGCATACTTCTTACGAGGAGCAACTGGCACTCTAAAATCACCGCGCTTGCGCCATACGAATACGTCGACGAAATGCTGACTGGCCGGTTCCGGGTTTGGAAGCACGTGCACGGCTTTCGCAAAATTGACGACAACACCACAGAAGTTATCGACGAAATCGACTTCCAGCTCCACTACGGCCTGCTAGGCAGGATGTTTGAAGGCTATGTCTATTCAAAACTGGAGAAAATTTTTGCCCACAGAAAGCAGGCCACGATAAAGGCGCTGGAGAACTAGATCACTCTGGTGGACTTGGCCAGCCTGTGAGCTGATTTCTTGTCCAGCTTGATCTTGCTCAGGATTGTGTACCTGTCGGGCCGGAGCGATTGCGCAGTAGTCAACGCCTTCACCACATTGTCCTCAGTCAGGTTGATCTGTTTCGCCTTGGTGGGCGCGCCGACATTTTCCAGAGTCTCTGAGACCTTTTCCCAGTCAAGGCCATGTAGTTTTGCCATCATTATCGTGCCGATTCCGACGCGCTCGCCGTGAAGCCCATAGTTTGGCCCGGCCACGTATTCGACTGCGTGGCTGAACAGGTGTTCCGCGCCAGAGCAGGGCCTGCTGCTGCCTGCAATACACGCGGCGACGCCGGCGCTTATCAGCGCCTCAACTATAGTGCGTATGCTGAACTGGCTCTTGCGCTTTAGCCTTTCAGATTCGTCCATGATTATCTTGGCGCTCATGTACGCAAGGTTAGCCGCGTAGCTGCCAAAGTACTCGCCCTTTTCGTCCCGCGCAAGCTCCCAGTCCTTGACCGCGGTTATCTTGGCGACCAGATCGCCGCAGCCGCCAGCTAACAGCCGCGGAGGGGCCTGCGACATTAAGTGCGTGTCTGCAATCACCCCGATCGGTGTGTTTGCCTTTATAGAGTGGGGCTTGTCGGTGCCTCTGACAGAAACAAACGGGCTTGATATTCCGTCGTGGGATGCTGACGTCGGCACGCTCAGAAAAGGTCTGCCTATTTTGAAGGCAGTCATCTTTGCAACGTCAACTGACCGGCCGCCGCCAAACCCTATCACAAAATCAGGCAACCTGTCTGAGATCTTTTCCTGCAGCCTTGCGACCGTGTCCATGGACGCGTCGCTCACCACGTGCCAAGAGCTCCTGAGCGATGCCTTTTCAAGCGACGCGCTGCACTCTTCGCCGGCCCTTGCCTTGACCACCGCGCCGGTTATGATTGCCGCCTTTGTTGCGCCGGCGTCAAGCGACCTGACAACCGAGCCGACTTGGGAAACTACGCCCTCGCCTATGAGTATCTTTCTCGGCAACTCCATGAGGTGGGTGGGCGGAGAATTCATTTGAAAAGACCTGCGCAAGGCAAATAATAAAGCTTGTACAACTATTCGTTGGTCTCTTCTTCTTCCTCTGTCTCCGATTCCATGTCGCCGCTTTCTTCGGCGTCTGCTGTCGGCGCTTCTGCCACTGCCTCGCCAGCCGCAGCCTGGCCTGCAACTTCGGCAGTCGCGTAACCGCGCCCTACCTTTGTTATCCTGATCTTGACGCTGTCGCCTACCTTTGTGCTGGCGACAAAGATCACAAGGCCCTGCACCCTTGCAACCCCGCTGTCGCCTCTTTTGCTCATTGATTCGATCTTGACTTCGTATTCTTCGCCTACTCTAACAGGCGACGGCTTGAACGGCCTTGGGCCGCCAAACCTATTTCCTCCAAATCTCCTGCCGCCACCGCCATAGCCACCAGAGCCTCCGCGGTAGCCGCCACCGCCTCCGTAACTAGAACTGTCTTCCAAATTGGATCGCTCCGTATAATAAAAGAGGGTAAGTATTTCAACTTTATTTTCCCTCGGGATATAAGCCAAATACTTAATACAGGCGTCAGGCGAAGGAACGTCATAACCCGTGCTTGAGCCGTTATTCGATGGCCATTTAAGGGATATCATTCATGCAGCGTAAATCGCCCTACCAAGAATCTACAAGCCAAAATATCATGGCCGTGATACTGCAGAGTCTGCCGCAAGAGTCCGGCCTGACGAAAATAGAGTACGAAGGCCCGCGCATCGCGCTATATTCAAAGAACCCGAGCTACCTGATGCAGAACAGCCAGCTCGTCTCAAACATGGTCAACACCATAAAAAAGAGGATCGTCATCCGCACGGACGAATCGATAAGGAAGCCTCAGAACGAGTCGACCAAGATAATTTCAGAAACCATTCCAAAAGAGGTCGGCGTCGCCGGCGTGTTCTTTGACGCCGTGCTGGGCGAAGCCGTGCTGTTTGCGAAAAAGCCCACCATGCTGGCACAGGTCGGCGACGATTTTGACAACATCGAGCTTGCAGAAAAGACGGGCTGGAAGGTGCGGGTCAGAAAGGCGCCGCACAACATGGCCCCGATACAGGCACTCTACAAGACGCTGGGCGAAACCGTCGCCGAGCGCACAAGGTTCTACCGCGAAGTGGGGGACAAGATATTCCGCGACAAGCTGAGCGAGTCGGCAGAAGCCAGCCTCATGACGCTCGGCGGCTTTGCAGAAGTTGGCAGGTCCTGCATGCTGCTGGTCACCCCGGAGAGCAAAGTCGTGCTTGACTGCGGGCTGAACGCGTCTGCAAAAGACTCGCTTTCGGCGATGCCGCGCTTTGACGTTGCCGGCGTGGGGATGGAGGAGATCGACGCCATCATGCTGACCCACGCGCACCTTGATCACACCGGCTTTTTACCCGCGCTCTTCAAGTACGGCTACCGTGGCCCAGTCTACTGCACCGAGCCCACGCTCCTGCTCATGAGCATGCTCCAGAAGGACTATGTCCGGCGTACAGGCGACTCGGCGCTCTACTCTGAACAGGACATCGACAGCGCCGTGACGCACACCATAACGCTGACGCACGGCATAGTGACAGACATTTCGCCGGACGTAAAGCTGGTGCTTTCAAACTCGGGCCACATTCTGGGCTCGACTTCGGTTCACCTGCACATCGGAAACGGCGACCACAACCTGGTGTATACGGGCGACATGAAGTTTGGCAGGACGATTGCGCTTGACAACGCTTCGTGGAACTTTCCGCGGGTCGAAACAATGATAATCGAAAGCACGTACGGCGGAAAGGAAGACGTCATGTGCCCCCGCGAGCAGGCCGAGGCAAGCCTTGCCAGCGCCGTAAGCAAGACCGTAGCGGCTGGCGGTCATGTCTTGATACCGGTGCCGGCAGTCGGCATTTCTCAGGAGCTGATGCTCGTGCTTGACAGGTTTGTTCGT
>DATFDX010000175.1:0-4256 GCA_035251875.1 Nitrososphaera sp.
AAAATTATCGTCGATGCTAAAAGGCGCCAAGAAGGTGATTGCGGTCGGTGACGCTACCACCGAGCGCCTTGTCAGTTTTGAAATAATCCCGGACGTCGCGGTTATCGACGGCAGGGAAAGGCGGTCGAAGCGGAGCCTGCCTTCGGGCTATCAGGCAGGGGAGCTGCGCTGCGCAAACCCTGCCGGTGCCATTTCAAAAGGCGCGGTGAAGGTCTTGCAGGACGCGCTAAGGGAGAAGGCGCCTGTCAGGGTGCTCGTAGACGGCGAAGAGGACTTGCTTGCACTGCCGGTCTTCGCGATGGCGCCGCAAGGCTCTGCAGTCCTGTACGGGCAGCCTCTTGAGGGGCTGGTAGTCGTTCAGATTACGCCGGCAAAACAAAAGCAAGCCAAAGACTTAATGGATAGAATTGGCCTCGATTGACTGGGGGATGAAGATGTGGTGGCTATATGATCTAGATGATTACGTATACCAATCTCTGACCCCGTCTCTTATTACTTGTCGCAGCCGCAGCCGTCGTTTCCGAGGTCAAAAGTCCTGATGTTGTATTTCTTCATGCAGCTAGAGCAGACGCTCTGGCCGTAGGGAATCTTGGCGTTGCAAAATGCACACGCCGCCGTAGCACCTTCATCTGCCTTGGCTAGTGTTTCCAACAAATATGAAAAAGGCAGAATTGCTATTAAACCTTGTTACATCGGCGCAATCAGGATTCTGGGCCTGTTGGGCGTGTTGTGATGGCATTTCTTGCCGCACAGCGGGCAGTTTTTCCGATCAAGGAACACGCACTGGCAAATGTGGGACTTCATGTAACTTTCAGCGGCCTTTGTGGATTCGCCGGTGCCGTTGCAAAACGGACAATCAGAATCGGTAATTTCTATGGCGCCCCTGCCGGAACAGACTGGGCACTTCTGAACGTCGGTCTGAGCCATCTCCCTCTTGGTGGATTGTACTATAATATAATGATTAGCGTTTTTTAGGTAACAAGTCTCCACATTTCAGATAAGGGTCGCGCCCGGGCAAATTTGTTATATGCGTATGATTATCTCCGGCCATTGCGCATAGCCGGCGACCTGCTTCGCATTGCAAAAGGAGAAGTCCTCGATGACAGCTGGAGCAGGCAGGTCTACTCTGTCGATGCAAGCCACTACGAAATATCGCCTGCCGCTGTAGTGTGCCCGGCAGACGATCACGACGTGGAAGAGGTCTGCAGGTATAGCTTTGCAAAAAAGGTGCCGCTAACCGCGCGGGGCGCCGGCACAGGTCTGCTGGGTCAGTCGCTCTCTGACGGCATCATACTTGATTTTACAAGACACATGAACAGGATAGTCGAGATCGAAAGCGACCATGTCACGGTCCAGCCAGGCATAGTCAAGGGGGTGCTTGACAAGGAATTGAAAAAGAGGAACAAGTTCCTTCCGCCGGACCCGGCAAGCAGCAACTACTGCACCATTGGCGGCATGATAGCCGACAACTCTAGCGGGGTCCACTGCCTTGGCTACGGCAACACGATCGAGTTCTTGGAACAAGTCAGCGTGGTGTACGGGGACGGCGAGCCGGGGTTTGCAAGCGCGGAAAGATTCGACGACCGGATGAAGAGCCTTCACAACCTGCTTTCGCCCCGTGCAGACGCGATCAGGAATGGCTACCCAAAAGTTAGCAAAAATTCCTGCGGCTACAGGCTCGACGCCGTGATGTCTGGCGGGTTCATGCCACACAAAGTGTTTGCGGCTTCGGAAGGTACGCTTGGGGTAGTGACCTCTGCAAAACTGCGAATCCTCGACATTCCTCAATACCGGTGCATGATGGTGCTGGGCTTTGAAGACTTGCTTGGCGCAGTTTCGGCAGCCTCTGCTATACTGAAATTCTCGCCGGTCGCCCTCGAGATGTTGGATCACACGGTCATCTCGCGCAGCGGCAGGAATGATGACGCGGGCTGCCTGCTGTTTGTAGAATTTGCCGGCAATAGCCGCAAGATTGAAGAGCGCCTAGCAGCTTGCAGAGAAGATCTCGCCGGCAAGTGCTCGGTGCTGGAATATGCTTCAGATGATCAGAGCATGGCCAAGATCTGGAGGGCGAGAAAGGGCGCACTCAACGACATCATGAAGCTGACGGTCGGAAGCCGCAAGCCGATCGGGCTGATAGAAGACACCGTGGTGCGCCCGGAGCTCCTTGCAGGCCATGTCGCCAGCCTGCTCCAGACCTACCGCGAAAATAAACTCGACTATGTGATGTACGGCCACGTCGGAGACGGCAACATGCACACGAGGCCGCTCGTGGACACCAGCTCTGGAAAGGAGGTCGAACTGATCCAGAGGATCGCCGGCAAGATATTCGAGCAGGTGATCAGGAGCGGCGGGACGATAACCGGCGAGCACGGCGACGGGCTGGCGCGGGTGGGCTACATCGAGATGATGTACGGCAGGCAGCTTGCCGGCCTGTTTTCCAAAGTCAAGGGGCTGCTCGATCCTGCCTTTACGATGAATCCAGGCAAAAAAGTCCCTGTGCAATGATTTAAGAATGGCGCTGGCCGACCTGCCGGCGTTGAAGGCGCGCTCGGCCGACTTTGCAAGGCTGTGGGGATACTCTGTCGGGTTTTACGGGGTGTGGCTGATCCATATCGGCAGGCAGACCGGCCTGCTTGAAAAGATCGCCGGCGGCCCGATGTCGATAAATGATTTGATTTCGGCTGCAAAGATGCATCCGCCTGCAGTGAAGGCGTGGTGCTCTGCCGCGGTTTCGTACGGGCTTGTCGGTGAAAGGAAAGGCAGGCTCTACATAAAGCCGAGGATGAAGGCGATTCTCTTGGACAGGAAAAACCCTGACTACCTCGGCGGGCAGTTCTCGTACCTTGCGCTGCGGAGCCTCGAGTACGGCGCATTTGAAGGCCTTTTCAAGTCAGGCAAGACGCGCGAAATGTCGTCGACCCTTAGCGCGGTAGAGCAGGCCACGGACTGGGACCACTATGCGTTTCTTGCCGCGATCCGGTGCGACAAGAATCTGCATCGTTTGCTATCCAGCGGGTGCAGGCTGCTCGACGTTGGGTGCGGCACCGGCAGCCTCCTTGCCAAGATGCACGATGAATATCGCAAATCGAGTTTCGTAGGGGTAGATCCTTCAAGCAAGGCGGTGGCGCGGGCGCGAAGACTCGTCAGGCGCAAGCCAATAAGCATAATGAAGCAGGCCGGAGAGTCGATGACGTTTGAAAACGAGTTTGACATCGCGTACCTTGGCGAGTCGCTATATGCCGCGAGGGACAAACAAAAAGTAGTGTCAAACTGCCACCGCGCCCTGAAAAAGGGCGGCACAATAGCAATAGTGGAGGGGCTGCTGCCAGAGTCAAAACTGCAGGGCGACGGCAACAGGCTGATAATGGGGATGCAGCTTGACTTTGCGCTCCAGGGCTACCGGTTCATGACAAGGAAAGAAGTCGCGAAACTGCTCGTAAAGTTCTCGCAGGTTCACTTTGAAGACCTTGGCGGCTCTGTATACCTGGTCACTGCGACAAAGTAGCTATTCCTGCCCTATCAGTCCCAGTAGGTCAAAGCCTTCTGCAGACTTTTCCTTGATCTCGGCTATCGACACCAAGTGGCCGTCCGGGTCCGCGATTACCGCGTGCTTGCCAAACGGCTCTTCCTTTGGCTTTTTGAAGAACTTGACCTTCTTTTGCTTCAGGGTCTTCACGGTAGAGTCAAGGTCGCTCACCTCAAAGCCAACCAGCATGCCCGAGCCTGTCTTTATCCTGCTCTTTTTCTTTGCCGGGTGCAGCGCAAGCACCGTGTCCTTGTTAAAAAACTCGGTCCAATCCTTCGACTTGGTCTTGATCGGGATGCCGAGGGTATCTCTGTAGAATCTGGTCGATTTCTCCATGTTTGAAACAAGCAGTATTACTGCTCCCACTTTTCTAAAGGTCAAGCAAGCGCACCTACCGGAGTTCTGTGAAGGTAAATAATGAACTTTTCCTCGTCAGCCTAATAAATAGGAAGACAGGCGAATGATCTATAAGCCATTATGTGCAATAGCTACCGTTGGATTCTGTCTTCAAGATAAGGGCCACCACCGCGCTTGCGGTATCTGTCGCGGCAGACGCCCTTGACTATGTGGCAGCTCCGCTTTTTGCAATACCTGTGATCGGAGACGTGCCTGACGCTGTAGTTACCAGCGTGCTTTACGCGATAACAAGGAGCAAGCGTTCTGCGCTTTTAAACATGGTCGAGTTTGTTCCGGTGATAGGCGTCTTTGTCCCGACCTATACGATCTC
>DATFDX010000176.1:0-2793 GCA_035251875.1 Nitrososphaera sp.
CCAGCCTCGGCGCACTTCGGGCGGTGGAGCTGGAAAAGTTTGGAATGGTTGGAATCGGCAAGATATTCCAGCTCTACAAGTCCGGCAGGGTGGACGCGGACGACGAAGTGGCAGTCACGTTTGGCTCAGAGGGCGACTATCGGCTCCAGTCGGAGGCCATGATAGACATACGCTACAACCTTTTTCTTGCGCGCAAAAAAGGGTTCATCAGCAAAAAGGCGTCAAGGTCGCTTGCCCGGGTGGCAAAAGAGATCTATTTCCCGCACAGGAACTATGCGCACATTATCGAGGAAGCGAGAATGAAGCACCCCGCGCTTGGCGGCGAGATCGACTCTTTCGGCGGCTATGTCGCGTCAAACAGGAAGAGCCTCAAGGAAATCGACGCGATGAGGCTCGTGCAGTACCTGAAGGATCGCTACGAGTCTACGCAGACTCGATAGTCGCGTTCACCTGGCTTACCAGAGATGATATGCTGACAGGCTTTCTGATAAACGCCCTGACGTCCACGTTCGGGAACATCTTCCTGAACTCTTCGTAATAGATCTCAAACGCGGTCAGGAAGCAGACCTTGACGCCGCTGTCCTTTTTCCGGAGCTCCCTGTACAGGTCAAAGCCGTTGAGCTTGGGCATCCTGATGTCGATTATCATAAGGTCGTAAACGCCGGGCTTGAAGCTGGCAAGCGCCGCCTGCGGGTCGTTAAAGATGTCGACGGCAAAGCCGTGGTGCTCGAGCCCTTTCTTCAGGACGGCTGTGATGTCCACCTCGTCGTCGACTACGGCGATCCTCTTCATATGTGTAAAATTTTCATAGGACTATTTTAAGTCAGTGGTTTCATTTTCCAGCTGAAAGCTATATTCTTAAATCATCACTTGATTGCTGTAATTGCATGAAGATCTACACCCGGACGGGCGACAAGGGCGACACCGGGCTCATCGGCGGCAGGCGGGTGAGCAAGGCCGACCCGAGGATAGTCGCCTACGGCGCGGTCGACGAGCTGAACTCGAGCATCGGCCTTGCCATTTCGTTCCTGCGGCCAAAACAGCAGTTTTCAGATCTGGCAGAAGTCCTGGTGCAGGTGCAGAACGACCTGTTTACAGTCGGCTCCGACCTTGCAGACCCTGTAAAGGCCGGCAACACGCCCCGGGCCGACGAAAAGATGGCGTCGGCCCTCGAACCGGTAATCGACAGGTTCGAATCCGAACTGGAGCCGATCACGTTTTTCATCCTGCCGGGCGGGAGCGTCGAGGCGTCCCTCATGCACCAGGCTAGGGGCGTGGCTCGGAGGGCCGAAACAGCGGTCGTGTCACTCTCAAAAGGCCAGGACGTCAACCCTGCCATAGTGGTGTACCTCAACAGGCTGTCGGACATGCTTTTTGTTGCCGCGCGGCTTGCCAACAAGAGGCTCGGCGTGCCGGACGTCGCCTGGCGCAGGTAATCGGCAATAGTCGGCCAGCAATCGCAATGACCCTAACATTAAAATCCCAAATGCGCAGCTGCCCTGTTGTAAGGCCTTGGGCCAGATCTATAACGTCTTGATAATACTGGCCATCACGTTGCTGATGGCTGTGGTGACAGCAGTGCTCGCCTACTTTGCAGACCTGATACCGTCGGTCATCGACGGCGGGACGCTGATGGCGTCAAACACGTCTATCAGCTCGAGGCATACAGGCTAGCGCTCGCTAGCTTTAAAATTGGGTGCCACGCTCCCTTTGCTAGATGAGTAGCAAAAAGGACGAGGTAAGCTGCCCTTACTGCGGATCCAAGTTCAGCGATAATGAAGAGCTTTCAAAGCACATAGACAGGATACATTCAGGCTCTGGGCTGCTTGAAGGCGACTCCCGGAAATGGTAGGCGACCTGTCTCCATTTTTTCATTCTGTTCTTAAATTAAAATCAGTCAGGCGCGCCGGCTGGGTTTCAAAAGTCAACGTCAAGGATGCCGAGTCTGTTGCAGACCACACTTTTTCAATGTGCGCCATGGCGATGCTCCTTTCAGACATGCTGGGGCTCGACACGCAAAAAGCCATGAAAATGGTCATCCTGCACGACCTGGCAGAATCAATAGTGGGCGACTACATGCCCGGCGACGTGTCTGTAAACCAAAAGCTGGCCAAAGAAAAGAGGGCGATGAAGTCGATCCTGTCCGGCCTGCCCAGAAAAACAAGGTCAGAGTATGAAAAGATCTGGCTTGAATATCTGCAAAATAAAACTGCCGTTGCAAGATTCGTGCACCGAATAGACAAGCTGGAAATGGCGCTGCAGGCCAACCAGTACGCAAGGCAGGGCTATGCCGGCAAATTGCTCGCCCCGTTCTTTGAATCCGCAAAGACAGCCGTAGGCGACAATGGCGACATTGTCAACGAAATCCTAAACTCTTTAAGGCCGGCATCGGCTAAAAAATAACATGCAGTATTTCATGGCTCTCAAGATGGGCGAAAAGCGTGTTAAGGCGGCGCAGGAATTGCTCGAGCGCTATGCGGGGCACGCGATGCCGGCGCTTGCCCTGAAGGACAACAAGGACAACAAGTGGGAGCCAGTGGGAGAAGAGGTGCTCTACGCCGTGGTCCAGGAGAGCTCTGGCTACATGATCGCGTTTTGCGACAGAAACGGGATCGCAAAGTCGATCGCGCAGTGGTTCACTGAAGACACTAAAAACCAGATCGTGTCAAAGATAAAGGCCGAGCAGAACATGCAGGAATATTTCGGCAAGCTGTCGCTACCGATCTAGCTCCATATCCAGTATCTGCCCAGTGTTAATGAGAGCAGAGTTACGATGCTCTCATAATTCCAGTG
>DATFDX010000177.1:0-6795 GCA_035251875.1 Nitrososphaera sp.
CTTCAAGGGCGCGGTCAGTTTCTACCGTTTCAACCTCCAGCTGCTGCTTTTGCATCATTATTGCCTGCAGATTCTGCTGGAGCTGCTGTAATCGCGATACCTGTTCTCTAAGCCATGGTGGAAGTTCCTGTTCACTCAAGATGCGGTTATTCAGATCAACAACCTATAAAATCATTCGCCTAAGTTAAACTCCCATGGTTATACAAATTCGATAAAATATACCTCTATTGTTTGATATCCTGAACCCTAACCTAAGAAGACAAAATCATAGCGTTATGCAGTCTGCTTAGCTAGGGATTGGAGTAGAGTGCTTCGTCGCGGAAGTTTTTGTTTCAGGTCTGGAGTTTGATGTCTCATAGTAAGACTTCAACCCCATCAACTATGAACTTGATGCTTGCGAGTATGACAGCGATCAGAACTACCTTTTTGAATTTCTCTTGGTTTATTCTGTTCACTATCTTGCGACCAACGAACGAGCCGCCAAGCGCTATGGCAAAGAGGATGGGGATGAAATAGTAGTACTGCTCCGTCAGAAACCCGTTTGAAATGTAAGAAGGTATTCTGGTTGCATCAGTACCAAGCGCAATTACCGCCGCTGTTGCAATGTATTTTTCCTTGTCAAGTTTCAATCCCGTCAGAAATGTAGCCCTTAAAGCTCCGCCTGTTCCGATCAGACCGACAATAAAACCTGAAATGCCCCCGCCTAGAACCAGCATTTTTGAATTCGCAGGAAAAGCTAGCTTGGGCTTGATAAGGAATATGACTGAAAGAGCTATCAGGAATATCCCCAACATCAGCTTTAGAAGTGTCTGAGACAAATCGCCGACCAAGGTAGCGCCAAGTAGACTAAAAGCAAAACTAGGTATTCCGAACAAAAACAAGACCCTCCTGTCAAGCCCATGTCTGAAAAATGTAATTCTGCCGATATTACCAGACAGATGGAATATGGCCACCAAAACTAATGCGGTCTTGAAATCTACAAAGTAGGATGCTAGCGGCAGATAGATAGTTGACGAGCCAAAGCCTGCCATAGTGCCAACTACTTCTGAGAAAAAGCCAATTACAAGGAATATGATATCGGCTAGTTCCAAGCCTATTCAGCATAGCATAGTGGGTAAATTAACGCTATCAAATCATTCCAATCCAATAACCATCTATCGTTGACCAGCCAATTGAATCGCCGTTATGCACCTGTAAGATGCGTCTGCCAGCCGGAGATAAGAGTTGACGCTTGCGCGCAAAGACGCGATGTCATTTGTTTCAATTGTGAAAATGACGTCTGAGTTTTTCAGAGAAATTTCCGCCCTGCCCTCGGTCTTGGGCAGGCGCTTCAGGTCTGGGGCAAGTGCGTCGCGGATTGAAGTCGCGACGCGCCTTGATTTCGCGGATAACTCGATCCTAGCTCTGTAGCTTTTCGAGGTCAACGTCGTACGCCCCTGCCGCTACCTTGAACTTGCACTTTGGGCACTGCCAGATGCCTGCTGCCAGGCGGCTGAACCTGAGCGAGCCGCAGGACGGGCACCTCCGCTTTTTGTGCAGCGTCCGGTAGACCTTGCCGTAGCGCTTGCGCACGGTGGCCCCGAACTTTATTCCAAGACCCTTGAGGTTTGTCGAGCCTTTCTTAACCATTCTTTCCCAGCTCCTTTAGTCTTGCCCGTACTTCCTCTCCTTTAATTCTTGCTGTCTCGGCAGCCTTCTTTAGCTGGTCGACGGTGAACGCGCCGGTGTACCCCTTCTGGACTGCGCAAAAGCCGTCATCTGCGGTGGTTATCGTTATCCTTGCGTCCATGCAGCCTTCCTCTTCTGAAGACGGGTCAATCAGCACGTGTTCGCCTATCCTTGCCGCCGTTATAGAGACTGGGACGGTCATCACCGGCATTGGCCGCGTCTGGCCGGTGTCTACGACCTTGTCGTCCTTCATTTCAAGTATCGGCAGTTTGGCAGTCAAGAGCGCCGACACGACCGCGTATGAAGTCGCGTCAAACAGGTTGCCGTCCGCGTTCAGCACGCTGCAGTCCACGAATATCGTGTAGACGACCTTGCCCGGCACCAGCGCCAGCTGGTCAAGGGCTATCATCTCTGATTCCCTGACTCCCCTGTCGACCACTCTTGCCAGCTCGATCACTTCTTCGTCTGGCGGCCCCGGCTCGGCGTGAGGCGACGCCGTCGGGAGAACTTCGGCCGTCACGATGAGGGCGCCCTTGTTCTCGAGCCCTTCAAACGGCTCGCCGGTCTCCACCTTGACGCCTGCAATGACTTCAGAGTCGCCCAGCTTTACCCTCGCAGAGCCGTTGGCCTTCTTTATCACGTCGGTTTCGATTTCAAGCGGCCTCTGTTCAGAAAAGTCCCTGCCGTCGAGCCTCTTCCCCTTGGCGAGAGAATCCCACATTGCCTGCTTGCGCAGGTGTTCCACTATTATCGTCGATCTTCTTGAAGAGCTCATTGTGATACTTCCTCCTTTACTTCGGTTTCATTGCCAAAGTACTTTTGCATGAGCGCCTGCTTTTGGATTTCATACACCATCTTGCAGCCACTTATTGCCTTGTCGAGGCATTCGCCGAACTGATCCGGCGAAAGGTTGCCGTCCAGCTGCAAAAGAGTCACCTGGTCAAGGCGGGGCATGTATGCGACCGGCATGTCTGCGCCACCCTCCTTGTCTTCGGTGTCGTTGATGTCAAGGACAATCTTTTCGTCAACCTTGCCTGCAGCGCACGCCGCCACCAGGTCGCGCATGTTGATGCCCGCGTCTGCCAGCGCCACCGACGCCGCAGTTATTCCTGCGCAGCGTGAGCCGCCGTCTGACTGGAGCACTTCGACAAAGACGTCGATTGCAGCCCGTGGGTAGTCCTCGAGCATCAGCGCCGGCTGGAGTGCCTCGCGCATGACCTTTGAAATCTCGACTTCCCTCCGTGAGGGGGCCGGGTTCTTGCGCGTGTCCGTCGAGAACGGCGACATGTGGTACCTACAGCGGAGCACGCACCTGTCCGACTGGGCCAGGTGCTTTGGGTGCACTTCGCGCGGCCCGTACACCGCAGCCAGTATCTTGTTCTTTCCAAATTCAATGAATGCAGAGCCGTCGGCATTTTTCACAGTGCCTACGGTTATCTTTACTTCGCGAAGCTCTTCAATTGTTCGCCCGTCTGTCCTTTTTCCGTTTTCATCTATTAAATTTCTTGTTTGAGTCATTTCTCATCAACCTCTAATTCTTCTTTCACCGCTTCCGCAGTGGATTCAACTTGCTGTTTCGGAGCGCCTATCGGAGCGCGCGATACTTCCTGCTGTGGCGCCGGAGTGTCCGGCACGTTCAGAAGCACCTTGATGCGCTGCGTCAGGTTTGCCGTGTGCGCTTCCTCTTCTACCATCTTGATCGCCCTGACTGCCAGTTCTATTCCTTCCGGAGTCCTTCCAGTCACGACGACGATCCCGTTCTGTCCTATCAATACTCGCGTCTGCGTCGCCTGCTCTATCGTCTGGATCATTGATCCGCGCTTGCCTATCAGGCGCGGAACTCTCGTCGCAGATATCCTTAGCGCTTCGCCCTTTGCGATCTTGCCAAGGTCGCGGTCTTGCACGGTAAGCGTAGGGTCGCGCGTCCGATCAAACGCCATGACTCGGGCAGTTATCATGTCCCCTGTCGCAAAGTGCCTGCTCATGTCGTCCCTTGCCGGCGAAAAGTCCCTTCCAAATACGTCCTGCGCGGGCAGGTGTCCAGAGAAGCATGAGTTGATGTCCACTTCCCACGACAGCGACGAGTGGTCGACTACCTTGCCAATCACCAGGTCGTTTATGCGCGGAATGTAGACGCCCGACAGCGGGATGACCTTGACGCCGTCTCGCCCCGTCTCTGCAATCCCAATTCTCGTTGCAATCAGAGAGTTGCCAGCTTTAATCACGTTCATCAGTGGCCTGAAGTTTCCCTCGGCAATCTTGTCTCCGGGTATGACATACCTTCTTTTGATATCGTGCATGCCTCAAAGACTCACCACCGGGGCAAATAGCCCTTCTGAAAATACATCGTCGTTTTTCATTTTTCTCTTTCTCCTTTTTGGGATAGTAACAGCTGACTTATATTTTAAGTGTAGATGTCTAGTCTTCCCTTACCTGGGCCGACCCCTTCGTGACCGAGCCCAGCCTGTCCAGAAACTGGCCCTTGAGGCTGGCGTTCATTTCGAGCACCGCCTTAAGCGAGCCGTCGGAGAGCCATTCCTCGCCCTTCAGGTCGCCCGTGGACTTGAGCACACTGTACGACTGGGCAGCAAACTGGGGCGGGACGGTTACCGTCAGCTTCGCGGTCTCTGACTTTAGCGGCAGTATCTTGCGCAGTGCGTCCACCACTATCTTTGTCTGATCTTCCGCCTTTTTGAACGGGTCTATTATCACCCTTGACTCTTCCAGTGCGGCCTCTATCCTTACGATCGGGTGCGGCAGGTGCGTCTTTGGGTCGACAAAGCTCTTGTTTATGAACTGGACGATCTGCTTTTTCTTTTCTTCCACCATCTTCCTGCGCTGGTCGGTCGTAAGGTTGAGCTCGCCCCTTTCAAGTATCTGCTTGGCAACCTCCGCAGGGTCTGTGGTCTTGAAATGCTTCATCATCTTTTCGCTCGACGCCCTATAGGCCTTGTTTGCGTCTGAATAGATCTCGTCTGACACGAGCGCGCCAGAGATGTCGTCCCTCTTGCCCAGCTTGTATTCAAGGGCTGGATCGGGCTTTACTATGACTTCAAACTTGTCGCCCTCCAGTGTGAGGCGGGCGACTATGAATCTGTCCGTCATTTTGGTGATCTGATCATTTACTGAGTATATATGCATGTCAAGGCACTCGCAAAAATTTGCAACTTTCGGTAGATTTTTAAGGACGTTTTGGCCTGCTTTCACAAGTAGTGGCTTCTCCATCAATTGAAGTTGTTGAAAAATCCGATGAAAGGATTGTTGTCAAGTTTAACAATATTCCAAGGCAATACGTCAATTCGCTCCGCAGGCTTGCGATAAGCGAAGTCCCCACGCTTGCGATCGACGATGTTGTGATACTTGAAAACTCGTCTGTCATGCACGACGAGGCCGTTGCCCACAGGCTCGGGCTCATCCCCCTCCGCACCGATCCCGGAAGGTTCGTCATGGCCCACGAATGCGACTGCAAGAGCACTCTTGGCTGCAGCAAGTGCAGGGTGCTTCTTGTGCTCGACTCGGAGGCAAACGAAAAGACTCTGGTAGTGACGTCCGGCGAGCTGGTGTCAGAGGACGAGCTGGTCAAGCCGGTCAGCAAGGACATCCCGATAATCGTTCTGGCGCCTAACCAGAAGCTAAAGTTTGAAGCGTATGCAAGGCTTGGCACCGGCAAGGACCACGCAAAGTGGCAGCCGACCGCGGCGGCAGTAGTCAAGGACGGCAAGGACGAGGACGAGATCATTCTGGTGTTAGAGTCGAACGGCGCGCTCACAGCCGAAGGGATACTGACAGTGGCTGCAGAGCGGCTGGCGTCAAAGGTCAAGAACTTCAAGCAGGCAGTGTCATCGCTCAAAGTGCCCAAGAATGCCTAGGTACATTTATTTGGGGAGCTTTTACTACGAGTTGACATAACGTATGTTTGCCAATACAATGGTCGACAATTCCATCTGGACTCTTCGCTCCGCCTTCAAGAAGAACAAGGCCGCTATCTGGCGTGCCCTTGAAGAAGAGCTGGCGGGCCCGAGGGCGAACAGGCGCGAGATAAACGTGAGAAGGCTCGCGCAGGTCACCAAGGCCGGCGAAGTGGTGGTCATCCCAGGCAAGATTCTGGGAACCGGGAACCTGGGTCACAAGCTGACCGTTTGTGCTTTTTCGATATCTGAAACCGCCGCAAAGAAAGTTATTGAATCTGGCGGCAAGGTCGTGACGTTTGAAGACCTGATAAAGAAGCATCCTGACGGAAAGGGAGTGCGCATAATTGGCTGAGCAAAAGACAGTGCAAAAGCAGCCAAAGATAGTCGTCGTGGACGCGACAGACTGCATCGCAGGCAGGATGTGCTCGCACGTTTCAAAATTGCTGCTTCAGGGCAACAAAGTCGCCATAGTGAATGCCGAGAAGGCGATGCTTTCGGGCAACAGCCGCCAAAAGACCATCGAGCTGTACAAAGAGCACCTGGAGATTAATTCAGTGACAAACCCGATTCACGGCCCGTTCCACCCCAGGAGGCCGGACACGTTGCTGACAAAGATGGTCAGGGGCATGGTTCCGAAGAGAAAGTCAAGCGGCATCACCGCGTTCAAGCGTCTCAGGGTATATATCGGGGTGCCGGAAGAAATGAAAAGTGTCAAGATGGAGTCGTTTTCTGATTCAAAGATAACAAAGCCAGTGGCTTACTATATTTCAGTCGGCGAGATCTCCAAGGAGCTTGGGTGGAAAGGACAATGACAACAACCAAGGTAGATCTCTATCCGGGGCAGCGCAAGTCAAGCAGGGCGGTTGCCACGATCGCCAAAGGCTCGGGCAAGGTCAGGATAAACAACACGCCGGCAGAGCTGATAACTCCCGACGTCGCCAAGGAATTGTTGCTGACTCCGCTCACTCTGGTCGGCGACTACCGCAACAGGATTGACATCAACGTGCAGGTGCACGGCGGCGGCTTTATGGGCAGGGCGTTTGCAAGCGCGGTCGCAATCTCGAGGGCGATGACCGGCCAGGAGAAGGGCGGCAAGGACCCGAAGGAGCACCCGTTCACAAAGAGCATACGCGAAGAGATCAGGAAAAAGATAACCGAGTACGACAGGCACCTTTTGTCAGGCGACAGCAGGTATCCAGAGTCGAAAAAGTTCGGC
>DATFDX010000178.1:0-5407 GCA_035251875.1 Nitrososphaera sp.
CACCTTGACCCCGAACCTGCTGCCGTCGCCTATGTGGCCGAGTATCTGATCCCTCATATAACCGACGCACATGACAAACTCCTTGACGCCAAATTTCTCGAGCCACTTTACCTGCCATTCTATAATCGGGATATTGAGAACTTCTATCATTGGCTTGGGCCTCTCGTCAGTCAGCGGCTTTAACCGCTTGCCAAAGCCGCCCGCAAGGATGACTGCTTTCATGATAACCAACAGCTGCCAGGTTCGTATAAAACGTTATCCTGACAGTATTCAGTGTGTATTTTTTGGTTCATTGTTTGTAAGAAGCCAGTGGATCTCTTGGTAGCATTCCTTACACGTATCCTTGCCCTCGGTGTGGTCGCACTGGTAGACTTTGTCAGTGTCGGCGGCGCACCGGCTGCATTTCATTTTTGAGCAGGCTCTTTGCCTCTTGCGGCAACCGCTTTCCTGTCGATAGCCACTTTCCAGGCGCCAAGACCTATCAGGAGCGCGCCCATTGCAATGGTCGAGCCAATCGTCCGCATCGCGCCTGACGCATCTTCTGATGCGAGCGCGCCCTGGGCGATGAGGGCGAGCATGCCTGCGATTATGAGGCCGCCGTTCACAAACAAGAGTGCCGAAACTACCGGCGCGTGCTCTTTGCGGGCGATCACAAACCCAATTATCGACATCACCACTGCGCCTCCGCCAAACGCACTTCCGCGCACAGCTTCGCTAAGCGGCAGAAATCCTACTCTGTCCCGGGACGATGCTGCAGCCGCCGCGTCTGCGCCGTAGATTATCAAAAGCACCAGCGAGGCGACAAGAAGACCTGTTGCGATTCCCTTGGCCATACAAGTAATAATTCATAATCAGATTTAATAAACGTACTCTGCTTGCAGTACCCGTGCCTGCAGACGTCAAGGATGTGCTGTATTCTGTCATAAACGAGATGGGCAGAGAAAAGATCCGAATGGAAGTTGCTGCCAGCGTGGGTGCTTGCGAAAAACATTGCAAAGAGATTCTTGGCAGATGCGAAGGCATTCTCGGTCCTGAAACAGATGACGAAACGCTTGCAACATTGTGCGAGGCGCTGCTTCATTTCATGCTCACCGCGTCTGTCCTGCCGTCTGAGAGAAAAGTCAAGATGTACGGCGCTGATCTGGATTTGGTCATTCCTTCCACAAGGATGCTGGAAAAGAATTCCAACAGTTCGCTTGTGATACAGGTGGTAAGAGGCGACCTTGACGAAAAGGTAAAACAGGCCAGATCTGTGCAGCCACACCGCGAAAACATCTGGCTCGTTTCCGCAAAGCCGCTACAAACTGATCATAGAAATTACCATCTCGGCTCTGGCAATTTCTCATATGCTAGGATCGTTTCTGACATCAGCGCGTTCCTGCTGGAAAAGGGAGACCGCGGGCTGAAACTGCTACACGGACAGTAGGCTGTCGAGGTCTGCTGTCTTTTCAAGCACCTTGCCAATGGCAGAATAATTTGCGCCTTTTGAGATGGGCAGAGTGCCAAGAACTCTGACGCCTGTCAGCCTTTCTATCGCTTCTGGCACTTTTTGCTCAACGACACTTGGCTTTTTTGGCATTTTGTTGACAATTATGCCCCTGATGTTGATGTCAAATTCCTTGCATGCCATCACCGTCAGCAGCGTGTGGTTGAGCGTGCCGAGCATTGGCGTGGCGACTATTATTGCAGGCAAGCCCGCTCTCTTTGCAAAATCGGCGACAGACTCATTTTCCGTCAGCGGGACCATTATCCCGCCAATGCCTTCGACTATCATGAAATCGTGCCTTCTTGCAAGGTTCTGCAGCGCCTGCAGGGCCTTTTCGATGCTGGCGGGAGACTCGCGTTTTATCTGCGAAGCGACAAGAGGCGAGGCGGCCAAGGAGTAAAAGAATGGGTTCAACTCAACATCAGAGTCGTTCACGCCTGCGGCACTGGCAAGCGATGCGGTATCCTGGGACCTGTACTTTTTTGAAAAGGCCTTGTTTGCAGTGGCAAACGGCTTCATGACACCGACATTGATTTTCCGCTTTCTCAGCGCCCACGCAAGACCGGCGGCTATCGCAGTCTTGCCTACCCCCGTGTTTGTCCCGGTAATGAAGACCCCGCGCATGGAAATATTATTAGAGCCATGGTGGGCACCTGCATTTAACTGATGAGCCTGAGAGACGCCGACAAAGAGTTCGTGTGGCACCCCTACACCCAGATGAGAGACTGGAAAATGTGGAACAACAGGATGATTGTAAAGGGCGAGGGGTTTTACCTCGTTGACAGCGAAGGCAGAAAGTACCTCGACGGCATTGCCAGCATGTGGTGCAACGTATGGGGCCACGGCCAGAACAAGGTAGTCGAGGCCATGGTGGAGCAACTGAAAAACCTGCAGCATTCCACGCTGTTTGGGCTTGCCAGCGGCCCGTCGGCAGAGCTTGCCGAGAGGCTCGCAGGGCTGGCAAAGGGCATGGACAGGGTTTTCTACACCGACAACGGCTCTACCGCGATCGAGGCTGCCATGAAGATGGCGCTGCAGTACTGGCGCAACAAGGGCAAACATGCGAAAAAAGAGTTTGTCTCGCTAGAGCACGGATACCACGGCGACACTGTTGGCGCCATGTCCGTTGGATACATCGAGAACTTTTTCGGCGCCTACAAGCCCTTGCTGGCAAGAGTGCACAGGGCTCCAAGCCCCCTTCTCTACGGAAGCCGGTTTGAAAACAAAGATGACCTTGTAGAGTGGTGCCTGGAGAAAACCGAAAATATTCTCAAAAAGCATGGAGACCGGTGCGCCGCGCTCGTCATGGAAAGTGGCGCTCAGATCGCGGGAGGCGCGATCATTTATCCTGCCGGCTACCAGAGAAAGGCTGCGAAGCTGTGCAGAGATTACGACGTGTTGCTGGTGCTTGACGAAATTGCGACAGGGTTTGGCCGGCTTGGCAACATGATCGAATACGTTGTCCAGAGGTCGCAGCCAGACATTGTCTGCTTTGGCAAGGCGCTTACAGCAGGGTATTTCCCGCTTGCAGTCACGCTCACTACCGATCGCATTTTCAACGCGTTCCTTGGAAGATATTCTGAAAACAAGCACTTCTATCACGGCCACACATTTACAGGCCACCCCGTCGGCTGCGCGGCCGCACTGGCAAACATCGAGCTATATGAAAAACGCAATCTGGTGCAGCAGATCAATGCAAACGCAAAGTATGTAGAGTCAAGGCTGCGCGAATTTGCAAAATCTCCGATAGTAGCGGATATCCGGCACAAGGGCCTGCTGGCAGGGATCGAGCTGGCAAGGAACAACAAGCCGATTGTCATGCTGAAAAACAAAAAAAGGATAAACTACTTCATCATGCAAGAGTCGTTGAAGATGGGCGTGCACCTCCGGCCTCTCGGCAACATCATGATGGTAATCCCCCCGCTTGCAATTGGAAAAAGAGATCTTGAGAAGCTGCTCGAAGTGCAGCTAGAGATATTGAGAATGATAGAAAAGTTGTAGTTACCTCATCTCTATCTGATCCAGTTCTTTATACAGCGTGCCCCTTGAGACTCCAAGGTTCTTGGCTATTTTCGTCTTTGAGTGGTTCTTTGCAAGCAGTGTGACGAGCTCGTTCCTGTCTATCACTTTTTGAGGCCGGCCTATGCCTTTTCCAACTGCCTTGGCCCTCACCATGCCGTCTTTTGTTCTCTGCACGAGCATGTCGCGCTCTCTTTCCGCAACCCACGTGAGGATGCCGATCATCAGTTTCCTGACGCTAGGCTCCGTTGTCTGTAGGAATGATTCTCTCGGCGAGCAAGAGACAAGCGGGGCGTACTGTTCTATCACCTTTATCGCGTCCAGAGTGTCCCAGAAGGTCCTGCCGACGCGCGACAGCTCGTAGACTAGGACCGCGTCGACTCCTGCCGTCTTGACCAGCTCGAGCATGTCCTGAAATCCGCGCCGCTGCGTAGCCGGAACCTTGCCGCTGACGGCAGAATCTTCGAAAAAGTCAAGGATCTGGTAGTTGTTTCCCTGCGCCCATTTTTCAAGGGCCATCTTTTGGTTCTGCACCGTCTGCTCTTCCGTACTTACCCGGAGGTAAGCAAACGCGTATTTCATGGACTTGACTGGCCAATATAGTTTAACTGTAGCCTTGTCAAAAAAATTGTTCAAAAAGGATAGCATCGTTAAATGAACATCGGGCATGCAAACCGTTCAAAAAAGGACCCCTTTTTGCACGGCATTACAATGTAGACAAAACGGCGGTTTCCGCCATTTTTACCGGCAAAACGATCTAGCAGCATTTTGGCCTTTCTGCGCGCAAAACTTGGGCTCCGGACGCTATTTTTTGGCCAGTTGTTGATAGATGGCTTTTGCGCACATTTTCTATTATATATTTCAAAACTCGAGTTTAGAAATATCGTGTTCAGGATGGCAGTTGTTAACCAAAGTTTTAATTACCAGTTTACAACTCGACTGACCTGATGGCCGATTCAGCATTTATCAGCGGCTGCATGCAAAAAGTCCTTGGCGGCGGCTCGATCACCTTTGAAGAAGCCGAGCGATTGCTTGCAACCGATGACGTCACGGCGCTTGCCGACTCTGCCAACACCATAACCCGGACGTTTAACGGCGATACGGTGGATGTCGAAGCCCTGATAAACGCAAAATCCGGCAAGTGCCCGGAGGACTGTTCATTTTGCGCGCAGTCGTCGTTCTACGATACTGGCATTACAAAGTACCCGTTATTGCCAAAAAAGGTCCTGGTTGAAAATGCGAAAAAGGCCAAGGAGTCAGGGGCCACGAGTTTCTGCCTTGTATGTGCCTACAGGGACCCGCCTGAAAAGGACTTTCAGCAGATCTGCGAAACCATCTCTGAGATCAGGTCCAAGGTGGACATTGAGGTTAACGTTTCTCTTGGATTCATGACGCCGGCAAGGGCGCGCAAGCTGAGGGAGCTCGGAGTAAAGCGCTACAACCACAACCTAGAAGCTGCAGAGAGCTATTTTTCCAAGATATGCAAGACTCATGATTTTGCCGACAGGGTCAACACAGCAAAAATCGTCAAGGAGGCCGGCCTTGAGTTGTGCTCCGGCGGCATAATAGGCATGGGCGAGAGCAATAAAGAGCGGCTTGAGCTGGCATTCTCACTTGCGTCGCTGCACCCCGAAGAGGTTCCGATCAACATCCTCATTGGCAGAGAGGGCACCCCCATGGCAGGCTTCCAGCCCATCGAGCCGCTCGAGGCGATCAAGACAATTGCAGTGTGGCGCTTTATCATGCCAACGACTATACTCAAGATCGCCGGCGGGCGCGAGGTGCACCTCAAGGACAAGGACAGGCTTGCACTCAAGGCAGGCGCAAACGGCATTATCACCGGCGGCTACCTCACCACCGGCGGAAACGCGCCGAACAAGGACATTGCGATGATAAGAGAGA
>DATFDX010000179.1:0-2831 GCA_035251875.1 Nitrososphaera sp.
ATTGCCTCTACTGCCAGCAGCACGGTAAGCGAGCACGACATCAACATACTAAACCTTGACGCGCAGGAAGAAACGTCCAGGATTCTGATAATTGTTGAGGACAAGGGAAGCAGCGTTGCCGACGCGGTAAAGGCGATACACTCTACAAGAATAAAGATTCGTGGTTTGAAATGAGCGAAGGCAAAATCTGGATGGACGGAGCGCTGGTTGACTGGGACAACGCGAAAATCCACGTCCTTACTCATGCGCTGCACTATGCGACTGGCGTCTTTGAGGGCATCCGCTGCTACAAGACTGTCAATGGCAGCGCAATCTTTAGGCTCGGCGACCACATCCAGCGCTTGATAGATAGCGGCAGGGCTTACTTTATGGACATGGGATATTCGAAAGAGCAGCTAGAGCGAGCGGCGATAGAAACCGTCAGGGCGAATGGAATGGACGAGTGTTACATCAGGCCGATAGCCTACTATGGTTATGGCAAGATGGGCGTCAACCCACTGCCGAACAAAGTGTCGGTATCAATCGCCGTCTGGAAGTGGGACGAGTACTTGAAAGGAGGCGCGGAAAAGGGCGCGCGCCTCATGGTCTCTGCATGGGCGAGAATTGACCACCGCACGCTTCCGATGCATGCAAAGGCAACGGCAAACTATGCCAATTCGGCGCTTGCAAGGGTGGAGGCGCTCAAGTCGGGGTTTGACGAGGCAGTGATGCTAAACACTTCTGGCATGGTTGTTGAGGCAAGCGCAGAGAACATTTTCTTGGTAAAAGGCGGCGCGCTTGTCACGCCGCCCACAAGTTCAGGCGCTCTGGGCGGCATAACAAGGGACAGCATACTAACGCTGGCAAAAGACAGGGGCATTAGCTTTGAGGTCCGCGATATCTCTCGCGACGAGTTGTACATGGCAGACGAGGTCTTTTTGTCCGGCACCGCGGCAGAAGTAAAACCGGTAGGCGAGATAGACAACAGGACGATAGGGGATGCAGGCAGGGTAGGTCCCGTGACAAAGAAAGTAAAGGAATTATTCGAAGCCGCTGCTCACGGCAAGGACGAAAAGTTCAGCAAGATGTGGCTTACCCCGATCAACTGAGCCAAGTCGCCAATCAGCGCAAAATGAATCGCCAGATGCACGGGCAGAGCTCCCGCGATGTACCATCCTGCCTTTCTTGCACTCAGCCTTTTTGCAAAGTACATCGCGACAAGGCCTGATGCAAAAATTGCGGCGTGGATGGTGCCATTGAGAAGAATCGGGTTGTAGTTGTATGCAAGGTACAGCGCGCTTGCGGCTCCAGCTGCGATTCCAGCGGCCAGCACCCAGAGCGTCACGGCTCTATCTTGCCGCCTAGCTTTGAAATCTCTTGGCGGAGCGTACTGGTTACGGCCTCGAGCCTTTTCGCCACCTTCTCTTCGTCGCTGCCACGCGACACCACCTGCGCCCTTATGTGGGGAGTATTATTCTCGCCATAGCCCTGTGGATGGGTCTTTAGGTACACGGCTTCCCTTGGGTTTGACTCGACTATCTTTAGGAGCGCAGGGGCTATCATGGCCTCGGTTACGCCCGTGACCTGATAGTTGACTTCCCTTGATACGAAGTGGCCTATCTGTTTTCTGATAGTCGGAAGGATGTGGTCGTTGAAGACCTGCTGCATTTCACTGGGGACGCCCTGCAGGCAAAAGATCCTTGTGCCGCCGATCTCGGCAGTCACTGCTGGCGCGCTTCCAACCATATTTTCAAGTGGGGTTGAGCCATCTGGTATCGTAGCCATTTTCAGCCTGACGGCATCTAGCTCATAGTCAAGATGGCGTCGGGCATAGCTTTTCTTGAGCATTTCTACTGCTCTCTGGTCGATGGTAGTTTTCCTCCCGAGCGCGGCCGCTATGCCTTCAAGTGTCATGTCGTCATAAGTGGCGCCAAGCCCGCCAGTTGTTATCAGAATGTCAGGGTTTCTTGCCAGAGACTCCTTGACTGCGGATGAAATATCAGCAAGCTCGTCTCCGACTACTGTGATCCGGCTGAGTCTGCCGCCTGCATTTACGATCTGGCCTGCGAGCCAGTGGGCATTTGAGTTCAAAGTTATCCCTGACAAAAGTTCGCTTCCGATGCAAATTACTTCCAGGATCATGCCTTGAAAATCCTGCTCAGCATAATGAGTTCCGGTCCGCTGGTCAGGCTGCCTACCACTACTGCCTTTGTGTTTGAAATGATGCCGGAAGACAGAAAGGGCACGCCACCATTGACGGTAACCGGCTCAGCAGGGACTTGCAGCACTTCAGAGATCGTCTTGACCTCCTCCTCGCTAGCCTTTGGGTGCACGCCGGCTCCACCGTTTGTCGCAACTATCATGGATCCTGTCTGCACAAAGCTTCCAATCGTCATCGAGTGGACAGGGACTCCCAGTACGTCCTGAATCTGCTGGTCTACTTCGCCATCGAACAGCGGCGAAGCGATGGCTCCATTGTCGTTTGTAGAGATGAGGTTGCCAATAGCCGTGAACCGGCTTTCCACCTTTTCTACATTCAGCCCGCTTGCCTGACGCAAGAGTTGTACCTCCTCGTCGGATGCAATAGACGGCAGCAATATTCCATTGTTGTTCATGACAGTCATTGGGCCCAACAGCCGTGTTCCCCCAACTGACGTGTACACTTCCTTTGCCTGGAGGTACTCGGCTAGCTTTTGCGTTTTCGTTTCTGCAAAGCCGAAAGGCACTAAAAGAGTGCTGTCATTTGCCTTGGCGAATATTCCGATGTTTGGAGTCTTGTATGCGGTGTACCTATAGATTGCCATGTGCCTTTACTCGTTGTACAAAATGGATGGAAAACAGAGGATATGAAA
>DATFDX010000180.1:0-4097 GCA_035251875.1 Nitrososphaera sp.
CAAGTGAACAGGTATTCAAACAGCACATTCGCGGTCCTTTAATCATAACTTAGGATCGCGAGTTCGTATCCTATGGGCGACCCCCGAAAACTCGATGGCATTCTTCCACCCTACTTACCATTTTCAACGTAACCATTACCCCCGTGCCTTGTCCGGGCACCGCATTACCGCTACCATACTTTTTATGCGTCATTAGCGGTAACAGATTCCAAGTGCAATACGTAGGCTGCTCTGGCTGGAATAATGACGCATGGCTGGGCCACTTTTACCCAAAGCGGGTGGAATCGGGGCGCTGGCTTGAATATTACAGCAAGGTCTTTGATTACGTCGAAATAGATTCGACCTTTTACAGGACGCCAAACTTCAAAATGGTTATGAGATGGGCGTCGACAACGCCGCCAAATTTTAGATTTTCGGCAAAGTTTCCGCAGGTTGTAACGCATGATACCCGGCTTGGCGGCGGATTGGACGGCTTGCTTCACTTCTTTGAAGCGATGAAGCCGTTACAAAACAGGATACTCTGCCTGCTGATGCAGTTGCCACCATCCCTGAAAAAAGAAGAAGGACTGCCCAAATTAGAACGGCTCATCCCCCTCCTCTGGCAAAAATACCGTTATGCGATCGAGGTAAGGCACGAGTCCTGGTTTACAAATGAGGTCTACGACCTGCTAAAAAAACACAAGATCTGCCTGGCCTGGAGCCAGCAAGACGCTATCCAGACGCCGCCAGAGCTGACAACAGATTTCTTTTATCTCCGGTTCATTGGGGATGAAAAGGACTCTGGCAAGATCCAGAAAGATAGGCAAAAAGAGATGGACAAGTGGGCAAAGGCCGTGAACAGAGTAAAAGATAGGCTATCTTTTGGCATCGTCGCTGCGAATAATAGCTATGCTGGATTTGGTCCTGCAACTGCCAATGAATTTAGAAAGCTGGTGGGCCTGCCTGCAGGGATCTGGGAACAAATGAAATAATCGAAGCTTGGCTAGTGACGGATGAACTAGGGACCGCTGTATCTCATTGATAGACACTTGCGACAAATCTCGCCGTGCGCGGGCTCTTTATCTGCCATGGAATATTCTGTGTTCTTGTAATAGCGCAGGCACTTGGTGCTGGCATTTCCGACAGAACTAGAGTTTGATGTTTCGCCTTCGCTGATGATCTTTGCGATGTGGTATTCTGTTTGCTTGCCGCTACGTGCCAGGATGTACACGCCATCTTTTTCATAGGGCAGTTTTTTCTCTTTCAACACCCATGTTCATTTAGCCATGTTCTATAAAGGCTCACCGACTTTTAGCACACAAAGTGCCCATTTTCAACAGTTTTGGTGGTAAAAAGTTTGGATTTCAGGCTTCACTTCACGCCATGCTCTGCCTAATCCTGCCGTTCGCCCTTCCCTTTTCCATCTTTTGCCTCTTGTAACAGTCGAAGCAAAGGTCATTATAGGCGGTGTCTATCTTTGTCCTGCAACTCATGCACAGCATAACCAAAACAAAACTGCTATCCAACGCTTATATCGAGATTGGTAGCTTTTTCTACAACAAGGCTACTTCAGATTATGCGCCTTGATTATGGCTTCGTCGAGGACCTTACCGTCCTTGATGCTGATTGCCCTTGCAATCTCGGGCCGCGGGGATTTGCTTGCAGCGTCCTTGACATATTCCGCTATTATTGCTGAAAGGCTGGTAGACGCGTACCTGGGGACTATAGACGGGATGTTTGGGACGCGGATAAAGATGTTGCCAAAATAGTCTGTTTGAGCCGGCGTCAATATCGTGCCCGTGCTTGACGGCGAGTACTTGCCTGACGTGTTGACGTAGGGAAAGTTGCCGCCCTGGTCCACCGCTACGTCGATGATTATCTTTTTTCTTACCTCAGACACTTCCTTGAGCATCTTTTCGTCGATCACCCTGTCTGCCTTTTCCTTGTCGTAGGTTGAGCCTATGATGATGTAGGCGCTCCGCAAGATGTCACGGTCTGCTGCCGCGGCTACAGAGCACCTTGGCAGGTTTAGCTCCTGTAGGTATTTCCTACGCGAATCGCGTTTCTCGATTATCATGATCTTTGCACCGAGCGCCGAGCATATCCTTGCCGCCGTCTCGCCCACGCTGCCTCCTCCAAATATCACGGCCATCTTGTCCTGCAGCGACAGCATCCGCTTCAGCTCGCTGTCGATGTTGATGTTTGCGATGTGCTCAAACCCCTCGACAAACCTGGCCTTGACCAGGTCCGCGCCCGTCTTGAGCCTGATGGACTTGTCGTGCTTGAACGCATAGTTGTGAAAAAAGCCGGCCCAGATACCTGACACCGCGCCGGCGATCCTGCTCATTGGCATCAAAAGCGGGGTCTGCCCTTTCTCGTCAACCACCTTTTCAAACGATATGAAGGTGGCGCGGGACTCTACCGCCGCGTCGGTCAGCTCCCTGCTTGACTCAAAGTGGTTAAAGCCAAATATCGTGTGGTGCGGCCTGACGTGCTCGTGCTCGCCCTTGCCCACCTGCAGCTCCTTGACCTTGACGATCAGGTCGGACTTTGAATACAGTTCGACAGGGGACGCCACGACTGACGCGCCGGCGGCGCTGTACTCGTCGTCGGAAAAGCCGCTCTTGGCTCCGGCCTGGGACTCGACTACGACCTTGCTCCCGGATCTTACGAGCGACGAGACAGAGCGAGGAATCAGGGCCACCCTGTTCTCGTGGTCCTTCAACTCCCTTGGAATCCCGATTATCAATCACGCTTCATACTAGTAGTTCGCTTATTATATTTACGCAGGTAACTTGATGCACTTTACGATCTCGCCGTACGACCCAAAGGTGGCCTTTGCCTCCGGCAGGTGCCTCCCGATCGCCCTGGCCGCCGATTCTGCGAACAGGTGCGCCGGATCGTTCTTTTTTACAAAGCTGAAAAACTTGTTTTCCGGCGAATGGAGCTTTTCAAAATAAAGCTCGGAGCTTTCCTCGATTATGATATCGGCGTCGTGGCATGAGATGCCGTTCTTCCTCAGGTGCTGTTCGAGCTTGCCTGCATAATGGGCAAAGTGAATGGAATAGCCATCCCCGTGGGCCTCCGCCATTATACCAGATATAATGTGGGTAGATGCTTTTCAATTTTGCGGGCTAGAACTTTGTTCTAAAATCGCTTTTACCAAGCAAGCCCATAAGCTGTTAATCCCCTGCGAAATGGCGGTCCGGGTTTCTGTTCCGTTCACCGTAGGCCGCTATTGCGGCGGGGAGGAACGGCCAAACACGGAACTGGCTCACAACAGCCTCCCCGCCAGCAGGAGGAGTGATTAGAAATACCAGAGAACAATTTTCAGTCTGTCTGCGACGCCGACCAGATCCCTACAGGACAGTCAAAGGCCTTTTCAATAACAGGGATACGCGGAAGCAAAATCGAGATCGCGCTTTTCAACATTGCCGGCACGTTCTATGCGACATCAAACATATGCATACATCAGGGAGGGCCGCTGAGCAAGGGCGCCATTAAAGGCGACGTCGTGACATGCCCATGGCACGGCTGGAAGTATTCAGTGAAAAACGGCAAGTCGCCTCACGAAGGCGGCGACAGCGTCACTTCTTATCCTGTGCAAGTGTCGGAAGGCAAGGTCTATGTGAGCTCTATTCCTGCAAGCGTGGGAAAAAAGACGACAAAGCCGCACAAGGCTTACCAAGAGCTCGACAGGGCAGTCAAGCAGCATCATGCAAACATGACCGGCTCGCAGGTGCTGCCGGTGGACGCAAAGGTGCGGGTGCTTGGCATATCCGCCACCAACATGAACGACGACGTCACTCCCCGGGCGAGCACTTCTGAAGCGGCGCTTGAATTTGCGCTGGACTATGCAAAGAGCAGGCACGATGCAGAAACGGTGATGCTCAAGCTGCGACAGCTGAACTTTCGCCACTGCGAAGGCTACTACTCCAAGCACGCCCGGGCGTGCATATTCCCGTGCTCGATATCAGAGATGGACGAGAAAGACCAGATGTCGGAAATCTATGACAGGGTCATAGTGTGGGCCGACGTTGTCATTGTGGCGACTCCGATCAGGTGGGGAAGCGCAAGCTCGCTCTACTACCAGATGGTGCAGCGCATGAACTGCGTGC
>DATFDX010000181.1:0-2749 GCA_035251875.1 Nitrososphaera sp.
GTCAAGGTTGACCGACATGAACGCGGCTTGCACGCCAATCACCTGCAGGCCGATCATTAGCGCGGCGCCAACAAGCATGGCCGCCCATATTGGGATGCCAAAGCGCCTCCGGCCAATTATCAGGGTGTACACTACCGCAAACACGCCGATGGCAATGTACTCCTGCATGACGGTGGAAAGCGGCCGCTGCTTTATTTGCTATAAGTCGCTCTTCACATAAGAAATAATAGTTCAGCAGGGAGAGGCAGCCCATGGAAGCAAGCAGAGTATCCGAAGTGGTTGACAGCCTGCACGGCCTAATAGAGAGCAAGCAGGTTGGAGCAGACATTGCAGTGGTCAGCCTTGTCTCAGCCGCAGGCGAGGTCGCGCTGAGTATGATAGTGGCTCAGCCTGAGCTCAAAGAGTCGTACCTCAAGATCTTTAACACCGCAGTGGAGCAGGTGAGAAGGCAGTTGAGGCAGGAGCTGAAGGCAAGAAAGATTTAGTCTGTAACCCTCCCTCTCATACAGAATGTTATATCCTGCCTGGGACGAGTTTTGCCTATGCTCAGCCTCGGTATCGGCAACGTCGTCGCATCAAGACTCGGCAGGAAGACCCTTGCGACCATACTGGCCATAGCGCCGGGCTTTTTCGGGATATTCGGCCTGGGGCACATCTATCTGGGCGCCGCCAGGCGCGGGATTGCAATCCTTGTCATCGGGATCGGGCTTGCCTTGATCGCCTACCCCGGCTACACAAGCTTCCAATACGCAGCAGCTACAAACCTGGAGACAATCAGCACCACCATGATCGCCGTTATCGCCCTGATAATGGCCGGCTTTGCGGCAGTCGGGTTCTGGATATGGCAGATCCTTGACGCAAGAAAGATAGCCGCCAAGCAGCAGGCGATTGAAGCATAAGCAGTTTCTGAAGAAACGAAGGTAAGTATGTCGTGCAGCTCTTATATTTTCAATATTCGCGCCATGAGTGATGAGAACCGGAATTGCAGTAGCAACGATCGCAGCTTCACTCGCACTTGGAATATTTGTTCTGGCTGGTCCGGCGCTTGCATATCCGCCTTCAAACACAATGACATCTTCTTCTAACATGACGAGGGGCGGCAACGCATCCGATACAATGACTTCTGGCTTTATGGGCGACAACATGTCGATGCCTTGGCTCAACGACACAGGCAAGATGTTTGGCATAATTTCAAGCCTGCAGAACGATGAAGCCGGCGAGCCGGCCTGGATGGTTACAGGCCATTGGATGATTGTAAACGACACCGCGGCTTCAAACGAAACAGGAGCCGGCGGCACCAACATCACCGACTTTCACGCAGGGTTCCAGATGATAATGCTCGACGGGACGGCAGGGCACAGCCACGAGATATACAACTTTACGCAGGACGGCGACAGTGTGACTGACGGCACCGGCAACGTGACGACTGTAACCGGCACGTCCACTGTCACAATGAGAGAAGGGCCGGTGGAAGGCGTTGGAACAGAAATCACGATATCCCAGGGCAATGTAGTGGCAATATCGCTGGATCAGGAGGCACTTGACAACCACTTTGGCGACACCCCCATCTATGGCATGGTGATAACGCCGGAAATACTCCAACACATGATGAACACTACCACGGCTTCAACCATGGGCGACATGAAAGGAATGATGTGCGACAGGCCGCATGGCAACGAAACCGGCGCCGCGTCTGCTGAAGAAATGTGGAAGTAGCCTTCCACCTTTTTCCTTTTTTATTCAGTTATTGTTGGCGGCTTGCTCATTTTAGACAGCACGATCTTGTCCTTGTGGAACTCGATCGAGTGGGCGATCTGCATGCTGTCCAGTGCCCCGCTGATATAGTTGACCGCTTGTCTTATTGCTTCAGTGGAAAGATTTTTTTCGTTAATCTTGACGGTGATCTTGTAGGTCACGCTTGTGCCATTGTCGTCCCTGATCAATATAAGGAACGCTGCGCGTATGCCACGATCGTCGATAGAACACTTTTCTAGTGATTTTGCCCGTAAAAACAGCTGCGGAAACTGAAAAATGCAGGGCACATCGCGATTTTTCGGCGGCCAAGTTTCGCGAATGCTTATATTGTTACCAGCGAGATCAATTACCAGCCACTTGGAAGATCAAGACCGTCACATCAGAAAAAAGAAGCTGAGGGACATTAGCTACAAGATAAGCAAGGTCCGGCTCCGGATGCACAACAAGAAGGCCAGGCGCGACATCCCCAGGCTGCAGGCCGAGCTGAACGCTCTCAACAGAGCGTATGACGAGACGTGGAGGGGCAACTTTGAGAGGCCCCCGAAAAAGCCAGTGGCGCCTAAATTATGCCCGGTGTGCAACGGGGCGATCGGAAAGGGTTACCACATCTGCAAGCCCGGTAACTGGAGAAAGTAAGAATATTCGCATTGTGACAGCAGCCCTGCACAATTGCCGTTTGTTGCTTGGGAACACTTGCACGCGTGCAATCACGCAGGAATCACAATGCGAATGATGATCCGTGCGCCGCTGATAATATAAATGAGTCATTAGCGTTTTCCATAAATACGACTCTGTGCATTACTATGTGGGTAAGCCAATTGTCCGACACAAAGATTTTTGAATTAAAGGAACGGGCGAAATGGTCAAAGGATCCAGCTGAAAAAAAGACTGCGATAAGAGAATTATCAGCTCAGGGCGACAGGGCGATTCCGGCCCTGGACGAGATCCGGAGCGTGACTGCTTATGACGAGATCAAGGCGGCTTGCATAGAGGC
>DATFDX010000182.1:0-2218 GCA_035251875.1 Nitrososphaera sp.
TCATCGCCCGCTCGGACGCCCACATCCTCTGGAGTTCCCAGTCGGTCGTCCCAAAGCCGTCGTGCGGCCCCGTGAGCTTGCCGTTGTGCATGCTGAAAAGCAGGCACGAGACAATTGGTATAGAGTAGTTCAGGCTTGCGGCAGAGTTGAGCTTGACTGGCATCAGGGGCATATGGTGGCTGCCCCTTGTGTTGCCTGCGACATAGTGCGGGTCGTTGAACGCGCTGCCGGCTTCCTCTGTCGCTGGAAAGTTCTTTTGCGTCCTGACTATTGCGATCGGGTCGTCCTTGCCGACATAAGTGCCGGCGATATTGTGCAGGCGGTCGGTGGATGCGGACACTATTTGCTCAGAGCCGTCGCCGGACACTACAGAGTGGACGACGAACCTGCCAGGGTACATCAGAGCGGCTTCGAGCTCGGCCTTGTCCTGCCACATTTTCAGCTCGGCGACCTTGCCAGACATGACGTCCATTATCCTGAAAATTACGCCCTCTGCGAGGCGCTCATTTATCAATAGACCTGTGTTGCTGCGAGCATCGACGAACATGCGCCAGAGCGGGAAGTTGAACGCGCCTGGCTCTGTCTTGTCGGCGGCAAAGATGCAGAACACTTCGCTTGGGCGCTCATCCATCTCGATCTCGGCGACGCCCGGACCCATGCCCTTGACGTTGCCAGAGAACGAGTCCTTAAGCAGGTCCTGCCCTGCGCCGTACAGCCCCTGCTCCTTCGCGGTCTTTGTCCCCTCGGTGAACGCGTCCCACGCCAGCTTGTGGATCTTTTCGTCGTCAACCCCGCGGGTGTGAGTCATTATGATGTGAATGTCGTCGCCTGTGTAGCCGATGTAATGATCGATAAGCATGCCCTTGGCATTCTTGGCAACAAAGTTCTTGACTGTCTCGAGAAGTTTCTCGCTTGGGCAGGTGTGGCCCCCGATTCCCCCAATGTCGGCCTTGATGGCGCTGACTGTAATCCTCATACCGGGACAACTCATTCCTATTGGCTTAAAAGTTTTCGGATAACTTGTTAGCTAGGAGGTGTTGAGAGAACACGATTTTCGCCCAAAACACGGGCGAAATACAAATAAAGCCCATGGAGCGTTCTTGCTCTATGAGCGCTAGCAAAAAGCCACACATGAACTTGGTGGTTACAGGTCACGTCGATAATGGTAAATCAACTACTGTAGGTCATTTGCTGGTTGATCTGGGTGCCATTGACCAGAGAACCATAGATGCATATGCCAAGGAATCTGAAGCAACAGGCAAGGGTGATACGTTCAAGTACGCGTGGGTGCTGGACAGCATCAAGGACGAGCGCGAAAGAGGTATCACCATCGATCTCGCTTTTCAAAAGTTCGAGACGCCAAAGTACTTTTTCACGCTGATCGATGCTCCGGGTCACAGGGACTTTATCAAGAACATGATCACGGGCGCGTCAGAAGCTGACGCCTCAATCCTGGTCATTTCCGTAAAGCCGGGTGAAACAGAAGCGTCAATCGAGCCGGGAGGCCAAGGAAGGGAGCACGCTTTCCTCGCAAGGACGCTCGGCGTGAACCAGCTCGTAGTCGCACTAAACAAGATGGACGACGTCGGATACCAGGAAGGCCGCTTCAAGGAGGTCAAGGACAACGTAGAGAAGATGTTGAAGATGGTCGGCTACAACACGACCAAGATCAACTTTATCCCAATCTCAGGATGGAAGGGCGACAACCTGGTAAAGGCTTCGACGAACATGGCGTGGTACAAGGGCCCGACCCTTGCTGCGGCGCTTGATGCGCTGGATCCGCCAGAGAAGCCGATCGGCAAGCCGCTGCGCGTTCCGGTGCAGGACGTATACACCATCACGGGCGTCGGCACGGTGCCAGTGGGCAGGATCGAGACTGGCAAGATGAGGGCAAACGACAAGGTGGTCGTCATGCCTTCTGGCGCTACAGGAGAAGTCAAGACCATTGAAACTCACCACACGCAGATGGAGTACGCAGAAGCAGGCGACAACGTCGGCTTTAACCTCAGGGGCGTAGACAAGAAGCAGATCAAGCGCGGCGACATGATCGGCCCAGCAGACAACCCGCCAACAGTCGCAAAGGAATTCGAGGCAAGGCTCATCGTCATCCACCACCCGACCGCACTCGCACCGGGATACACGCCAGTCCTGCACACCCACACTGCGCAGGTTGCGGCGACAATCTCGGCGTTCGTGTCAAAGATCGACCCGAGGACGG
>DATFDX010000183.1:0-2591 GCA_035251875.1 Nitrososphaera sp.
GCTTGCGGGCAAGCTCAACCTGAGCAACATCGACATACTCGACTACAGGATCGCGGCCAACCTGCTCGAGAGCGCCGGCGACTACATCGTCGACCTTTCAGGCGCGATGCAGGATTTTTCGAGAATCAGGGTCGTTGACCCGATAGTGGAGGCAGGCGCGCTCGTGGAAAGAATGCAGGAAAAGTCAGTCGCCGCCTTCGTGAACAAGAACAGGGTAGAGTCAAACGTCGTCGTAAAAACCTACGACGAATTCAACAAGATCATAAACTCGATCAAGGGCAGCGCAGAATCGAAAAACCCCGAGTCGGCTATCGCCGTGCTCAACCTGACCTACTCGATGGACAAAATAGCGCGCTGCTGGGTCGACGTTGCAGATCTGGTAAAGCCGGTGCACCTGACAGCACCCTTCAAAAACGCATAATTACGAACAACGGCTATCTCACCACATGGTCCGCGATCACAGCATAGAGAACGTGCTTGTGCTGCAGGGAGGAGGCTCGCTAGGGGCATTTGGCTGCGGGGTATTCAAGGCATTTGCAGACAGAAACATCAAGGTAGACATCATCGCCGGCACGTCGATCGGCGGGGTAAACGCCGCGATAATCGCCGGCAGCAAGAACGAGCGCTCCGAGGTTGCGCTGGAGCAGTTCTGGCTGGAGCTTGCTGAAAATTCAGTCGAGCTGGAGCCGCCCTGGCAGACGCCAGTGGGCGACGGGTTCGGAAGCTACTATAGCCAATATTACAAGCAGGCAAATACATCGCTGAAGCACGCGCTGTCGTTTTACAGCTCTGCAGCGTACGGCAACGGCGTGATGTTCCTGCCGCGGTGGATGCCATCATACGCGGCGACCGATCCGCAGTATTTCCGGCCAGATCGGTGGACCTACATCTACGACCATTCGCCGCTGGCCTCGACGCTTGAAAAGTACGTCGACTATGCCAAGCTCAAGCCGGGAGGCAGCCCGAACGCGCGCCTGATAATAACCGCGGTAAACGTCCTGACCTCAGAGCCGCTGACGTTTGACAGCACGCGCCATGAAATAACTATTAAGCACCTTCTTGGCACGTCTGGCTACCCTCTGTACGGCTTTCCCTGGGTAGAGGTGGAAAAGGGGGTGTATGCGTGGGACGGAAGCCTGCTGAGCAACACGCCATTGAGGGAGGCGATAGACGCGGCGCCGACTGTCGACAAGCGCGTTTTTATAGTCGAAAACTATCCCAAGAAGATCGAAAGGCTGCCGCAGAACCTGCCCGAAGTGTTCCACCGGGCGCGGGACATCATGTTCAGCGACAAGACTGCACACAACATAAAGATGTCAAAGACGATAACGCGGTACCTGCAGTTCATCGAAGAGCTGTACGAAATAGTAGAGGCCAACCTTGAAGTCTGCAATATAGACAAGCAAACACTGGAAAGCATAAATCGAAAATATCAAAAGATGATCAAAGAGCACGGCGCAGAGATCCGGAAAATAGCCTACATCACTAGGGAGGAACAGTTCCCCTACCTTTACGAGAACACTGACTTTTCTCCGGCTGGCATAAAGAACCTGATAAGGGAAGGCGAGTCAAAGACAAAGCAGGTTCTGCAAAAGATGGAACTCTAGATCAGGCCCTTGCGATCTATTTCCACTTCAAAGGACTCGTAGCCGGCCGCCTTTGCGCGGGACGCTATCTTTCTGCTGTCCTGCTTGCTGGCTGCAAGGGCGATCACCGCGCCTCCTCCTCCTGCGCCAGTTATCTTGGCTCCGAGCGCCCCGGCCTTGCCGCAGATGTCTATCAGGTCGTCAACCTTGTAGTGCGAAACCCCGATCTGTCGAAGGATGGCCTGATTTTCGTTCATGAGCGCGCCCAGCCTGTCGCGCCTGCCAGACGTCATCGCACGCTGCGCCTGCGCGCAAATGTCGGCGGCCTGCTTTGCGAGGCTCTCAAACAGCGGCCCGTTCCTGTCCTTGAACTGCTTGACGCCTGCCACTAGGTCGCCGGTGGAATGCCTGACTCCGGTGCTTGCAATCACGAGCGCTAGCGGGCCTCTTGATCTTATCTCCTTGAAGCCCTTTGCCTTGCTGTAGTGTATCAGCCCGCCAAACGTGCTGACGTAGCAGTCGGCGCCGGAGGAATTCTTGTGGATCATCCGCTCAGACTCGATCGCCAGCTCGCATATCTTTTGCCTGCTCGGCTTTTTCTGGAAGAGCGAATTCACCGCGGCCACTGTGGCAACGCATGCCGCGGCGGACGAGCCGAGGCCTATGCCGGGCGGCACGCCGGAAGTAATGGCGATCTCTATGCCCGTCTTTTTGTTTCTTGCCGAAAGGACCTGCCTGATGGCACTGTACAGGGGGTCCAGAGTCGCCTTTGCCTCAATGCCGCCCTGGATGATCGTGAAAGCTGAAGTGCCGTATTCGCCGGCAACCCCGATGTCTGATCTGATGACCACCTTGTTTTCTTTTATGGCGCTGGCGCTGACTGATATGCGCCTGTTTATCGACGCAAGTATCGCCGGGTTGCCATAGACTACAAAGTGCTCTCCAAACAGGATTACCTTGGCTGGTGCAGACGCCTTGCCCTTTGTCATACAAACACTATCGAAG
>DATFDX010000184.1:0-7782 GCA_035251875.1 Nitrososphaera sp.
CATCGACATAAAGTTCTGAAGCATCCTGCGCCCCTCGCCGGTAAGGACCGACTCGGGGTGAAACTGGACGCCCTCGATAGGGTACTGCTTGTGCTTTATGCCCATTATCTCGCCGTCGTCAAGCGCCTTGGCCGTGACCTCGAGGCATTCTGGGATCGAGTCCTGTTCAGCCACAAGCGAATGGTAGCGCGTGGCTCTGAACGGGTTTGCGACGTTCTTAAAGAGCCTGTCCTGCGTGTATTGTATCGGGCTCGTCTTGCCGTGCCTGACCTTCTTGGCGTTGACGACCTTGCCTCCAAAGGCATGGACTATTCCCTGGTGCCCGAGGCAGACTCCAAGTATCGGAGTTTTTGGCCCAATCTCCCTGATAATGTCTGTACATATTCCAAAGTACTTGCGGTCGGCAGGGTGGCCTGGGCCCGGAGATATCACTATTCCGTCAGGGTCCATCTTCCTGACGTCTTCTAAAGTTATCTTGTCGTTTCTTACAACTATTGGCTCTGCGCCGAGTTCGCCCAGTATCTGGGCGATGTTGTATACGAACGAGTCATAGTTGTCGATTACAAGGATTTTCATCCAAAACCCTCACTTGAGAGTAAATAATCAGCTAGAACGTGCCTGTCGGTGCCAAAAAAAACCGCCTCTTTGCATTGCTCTCCACAATTTTACATGCCTTTTCCGTATTTAAGTTTAGTGCACTTGGTCGTGAAAATATAGAGTAAAATTTAGGAATCTATATAATGCAAGCAAACCATTGGCAACTTGTTCGTATCTCGGGTGAATGATTTTGGTTCGAGTCTTCATAAACGGCTACGGAAACATCGGGCGGCGGCTTGCGAGCGCGCTGTCCGCAGACAAGGAGATGCAGTTTGTCGGCGTTGCAAAGTACACTATAGACGAAAAGGTCAAGGAAGCGCTTGACAACCATTACAACGTTTTTGTGCCAAAAGACATGATCCCTGCCTTCAGGGAAAAAGGCTACAACGTGGCCGGCCCCGTCGAAGAGGCAGTGAAGCAGAGCGACTTCGTGATAGACGCGGCAAAGGAAGGTGGCGGCTTTGACAACAAGAAGAGCCTGTACGAGCCGATGAAAAAGCCGGCGATATTCCAGGGCGGCGAAGACCGGCACGGCGACCGATCTGTGGCAGACATGATCCACAACTCGCGCGTAAACTACTCCAAGGCCGCAGGCAGGACCTACGTCATACAAGGTAGCTGCAACGTCTCCGGCATGGGAAGAGTGATGCAGCCGCTGATCGAAAAGTTTGGCAGCCGCATAAAACGCTACGACGTGGAACTCATTAGGAGGTGGGCGGACCTCGAGGACACAAAGGCGGTCAAGGACTCGATCGAGTGGGACAGGAACCCGCACCACCAGGACGACGTGAAGGACTTTATCCCGAACGCGAATCTATACGTTGATGCCTTCAAGGTGCCGTCAAGGATGATGCACCTGCACCAGATGTTCATCCGCTTTGACCGCGCGCCGACCAAGGACGAGATACTGGAGTGTTTCAGAAACGAGTTTGGAGTAGCGATAATCAATTCCGCCAAGGGCACCGGCGACGTGAGAAAGAAGGCGCTCGAGCTCGGGTTCGCGCACGGCGACACCAACATGGTCCACATACACCAGGACATCCTGCGGGTACAGGACGACATGGTCAAGATTGGCTATTCAGACGACCAGACGGGAATGGTGATACCAGAGAACCACATGCTGCTCCAGTCGATGGCCTTCGAACGGCCGCGCGAAGAGGCACTGAAAAGATCTGACAGCCTTTTCCAGATGAGCAAAAAGCGCAAGATACTGGAAGAAGAATTTGCGTAAAGATGCCGTCCTTTTGAATCGTTGCGACAAACAACCACTATGCCGAGTTTGGCCCAGCTGCTGCGAATGGGTTTAGAAAGATGGCTCGATTATCTGAAGCTGTTGGGAAAGAAATAATCAAGCAATGCCAGATCATTCAAGATAACCACAAGTCAATACAATTTACGAGATTGCTCGCCAGCTGCTGTCGTTCTATAATCTTTCTTGCCTATATCGTTTTGATCGTGTGTGTAATTTAGCAGATGCATGTCCAACTGTTCCTTTAACCCAAACTCTTGGCTACACTTTTCGCACTTGAAGGGAATTACAGATTTGTGAAAATTATCAATATGGATTTGTAGTTGGTAATCTAGCTCGAACTCTCTTCCACAATCATTGCATCTGAATACCTTAGATTCCAATATGGCAACAGGTGATAACCAGCTTAATAAAAACAAATAGGTAGAAGCGCAGGTAAGGATAGAATATCGACAGATTATTTGGCCGCCTGCCACACCCTGGGCCCCCAAATGCAGCAAAAAGCATGTTTCCAATAAGGTTATCCAGATCTGAAGAGCAATTCAGGTAACCAGTTCATTCGCCCTTCAAGTATAGCATCTGCGGCAAGTTTGTGTTGGGGTTTTCTTTAAGCACTTGCTCGTGAGCCGCTTCGATGAACTTTCTGGCGCGGCCAAGATCGGCAGCAGTGAAAATGAACGCGATTTCATCCGGATCATCCGCGTTACGCCATACATGTCGCAGTACCAGCCCATGCTTTGCATGGTTGGCCGCGTCCGCTTTCAGGACGCTCTTGATGTCCTCCATCTTTGCTCCCTTTATTCTTAGTAAAACGTGATCCATGTCAGCAAGTATTACCAAAAGTAAATAAAAGTTAGGCGGGCGGCATGGCGCAGGACTTTGCTATCCGCCGGTGGGCCGAGTAGTACGCCCACACCAACAGTCCGATGGCAAGCAGCCTGAGCGGGAGCTGGTAGTTTGAGAGGAACGTCGATGCCGCCACTCCTGCAGTGCCAAAGGTGGCCGCAAGGTAAAAGCCCACTGAAGAGCAGCCAGCGCACATGCTCGACACTGTGCCGAGGGTGGAGCCAGAAAGAAACGGAGTCTTGTTGCCCCTTGCAGACAAGTTCCTGAACAGGTACACGTTCATGCTAACTACAATGCCTACGAGCGCGGCGGTGACGTGCGACAGGACAAAGCCCGGAACCGCATCTGCCGGTATAGGATAGTAAAAGTCAAGCGGAGAAAGAAGGATCAAGCCGTCAAGGACGTTGAATATCGTCCAGAACGCGACCGCGACTGCGGCAGCCAGCACCGAGTAGGGTTTATTCGAAAACACCATCCTTGCTGCGCCGGCGGGAGTCATTTCAAGCAACTATCTTGGTCGTGCTCCTATTATTCCTTCAGGTAATGATGGAAGAATTCAAATAGTGTTTTGAGCCATAGTAGGCTGCTTGGCACAGCTACAGTCAAGGAAGGAATGCGCCCTCTGCGGCACGACGCTACCGGTAGGAAGCGAGGTCAGCATCTGCAGCGAGTGCATGAAGTGCGCGGACTGTTGCGTCGGCCTTGAAAAGTTGAAGGAATAGTCATTCGACCATTTTCAACGTGTCTGTTATCGTGACTATGCCGATTACCGTGCCCTTTTCGCTTACCAGTATGCACTTTGCAAACCTCACGAGCGGTATCAGGGCCTTGGCAGGCGTCGAGACATCCACTAGCGGGGGGGGCGGCTCCATCACCTGCCACACGTGCATGTTCTTGAGGTCCTTCTCCTCCTTTTCCACCATCACTTTGGCAAGATTGTCCTCTGTCAGTATGCCGACTAGCCGGGAAGAGTCAAAGACCGGGATCTGGCTTATAGAGTTGTCACGCATGACGTCTATGGCCTTGTGCAACCTCTCGTCACTTTGGACCGCTATCAGGTGCCGGCTGCATATGTCGCCGGCCTTCATCGAGGTGCGGCCTTCAAGCGAGCCCAGGATTTCAAAGATCTTTCTCGCGGTTTCGTAGCTTGGTTTGCACCTGCCGGACTCGATCTGGTTTATCATGGACGTGCTGACGCCAGTCAGGCCGGCCAGTTTTCTCTGGGTTATCCCGAGCCTTATCCTGGCCTGCTTGATGTATTCGAGCCTCGGCAGCAAGAGATCTACATTCTCATTACCCGCACTTATAAGCTTGGAGTATCGCGTGAGAATTTGATAGCCTTATATTATGTGCGAGCGAATTTTTTCTTGTTCAGTCTGAAATGGCCAACAGCGATGGAAAGTGGGATTCGGTAAAGCGGTACAAGCTGACAAAGATGATAAACGAACTGTCAAGTATATCGGGTCACGGCACCGAGCTTGTCACCGTCTACATCCCTCCCAAGCGGCCGATATTTGACGTCATTTCGCAGCTGCGCAACGAGTCCGGCACCGCTTCAAACATAAAGTCCGACCTTACCCGGACCCACGTGCAGGACGCGCTCAGCCGCACTATTGAGCAGCTGAAACTTTTCAAGGAACCGCCTGAGAACGGGCTCGTCATCTTTTGCGGGGCTATCCCAAATGACAAAGGGATCGGAAAGGAAAAGATCGAGATATACCCAGTCATACCGCCCAAACCGATCCAGATCAGCCTTTACCGGTGCGACGACCACTTTTGGACAGACCACCTGAAGGAAATGATGAAGGACGACAAGGTCATCGGGATACTGGCCATAGACACACAGGAAGTCGGCATCGGGATATTGACAGGCGACCGGTGGGAAGCGGTCGACTCGCTGACCTCCGGCGTGGCCGGCAAGCACAGGCAGGGCGGCCAGTCAGCAAGAAGATTTGAGCGCTTGAGGGAAAACGAGCTAAACGAATTCTACCACAGGGTGGCCGACCACGCAAAAAAGGTGTTCATAGACCAGTACAGCGTCAAGGGCCTGATCGTAGGCGGCCCCGGGCCGACGAAAGAAAATTTCCTGAGGGAAGAGTACCTCGACTATCGCCTGCAAAAGGCCATTATAGCCACCATAGACTCCTCATATTCCGGCGACGAGGGCGTGCGCGAGCTGATAGAGAAGGCGCAGAAGGGCGGCATCCTACAGGAGTACCGCGTGATGGAGGAAAAGCAGCTGGTAAAAAAGTTCATGAGCGAAGTCCACTCTGGGCGCGGCCTCGGGATATACGGCATACATGACGTCATAAAGGCGCTGGAAGGCGGCGTTGCGGACCTCGTGATAGTGACAGACGACATCACCTACGTCAGGCTGGAGTTAAAGTGCAAGGCGTGCAAGAACCTGCAGACAAAGGTGGTCGAGCGGGCGCAGGCAATGGCCACCAAGCAGGAATATCTGACAAGACAGTGCCCGTCGTGCCACGTCACCGACACGGAAGCCACCGAAAAAGACATCATCGATTACATGAACGAGGTTGCAACGATGACAGGGTGCAGACTCGAAGTCATTTCAGGCAAGACCGAAGAAGGGGCGCAGCTTGCCAGCCTTGGCAAAATAGGCGCGATTTTGCGCTACAAGCCTACGTAGGATTGCACGAGCATTCGCCGACGTCCTTGGAGCAGCCTGTGCACACCACGAACGTGTTGCAACCCATCGGAGTGCAAGCCTCAAAGGTCCTCGAGTCCCTGCCGCAGCCGCACTTCATATACGATCTGCTAGAGTTCAAACAAATATCTAGATTACGGAAAAACGTCTAGTCGTTTTTTCTACTCTTCTTAATTACCATTTAGTACGAGTGCCGGCATGGGAAAAGAAGCGATTTTCATAATGGGCGCTATAGCCGCTGGTGTCGCAGTAGCAGGGTCGCTGTTTGTACTGTACCCTGACTTGATGTTCCAGAACACCAGCCTTGAAACACAAGGCGGTGCGGCTACCGACACGCCGGTCTTTGTGGACCCAACCAACACGGCAGGCGTGGGCTCTAATAGCACGAATTACACGTCCGGAAACACGACTGCCAGAGCGCCAGCAACGACTGCGCCGCCCTACTAGGCTGCTGGGCGGAACCTGTGCAGCGCCATTATTCCCGCAACACTGCAGCCATGACTGCAAATACGTGGAGCGGGAATTCCGGCGTCACCTGTATTGAAAAATCGATAAACTCGTCAGTGCCCTCAATGTCGGATACCCTTACAGTGTACTGGCCCAGATCTCCAAGGTCATACAACTGCCTGGTTGTTGTCTGATCCGTCCGTTGCGAGGAAGCCACAAGCTGGCCGCCCTTGTACAGGGCAATATCGTATTCGACGCCGTTGAGCCGGGCGCCAGTGGTAGAATCGTCTATGAAAATGTCAAAGATGTTGTCGTCGGTGCCGTTTGGCTGCCAAGACAGGCGTACAATGTAATTCCTGTCACTGCTAAAGCCGTTCATGGAAACGACCTTTTCAGATTCGTCGCTAACGCCGCCCTGCTGCGCACTTGCAGGGTTTGCAGCAGCAAACAGCAGGAAATCTGATGCCAGTACCAGGCAGGAAGCTTTATCCAATGTTCTCATGTCTGATTGATTGGGCGATGATATCATCACACAGTAAAAAATTACTACTACAAGCAAAAGCTGCGAGGCCCAAGATGCCGCCCCTTTGATTAACTGGTCAGATTAATTCGACAAGTATTAAATAAAGGCAGAGAAATAACAGCATCTGAGAGAATGCCTACCGAACTGAAGGTTCATCCATCATTTTTCAAAGAGTTTGCCACCAAGACGTGGGTTTCGCCAACAGAGATCGTCAAGGAGCTGGTAGAGAATGCCTTTGACGAAGACGCCACACGAGTTCTTGTCACCGTCCTGAGCAACGGATCCATAATCGTCGAAGACGACGCAGGAATGGATCAAACCGGGATGGAAAAGTTCCTGCTTTTGGGTTCGCCACACAAGAAGGTCGAATCGATTTCGCCAAAGCTGAAAAGGATCAGGACAGGCAGGTACGGCACCGGCAGGCTGTCGTTTCTGACTTCGTTTGAAAGCATGAAGATAAGGACAAAGCGCGGCAGTTTCACAAAAGCGATTGTCATTGACACAGAAGTTCTCGAAAAATTGTACACCGGCAACGCCAAGCTTGACGAGCTGAAAGAGCCAGCTCTAAAGCGCGACGGCACCGAGCTTGTCATGTCCGGCGCCAAGATACAGGTGGACATGTTCAGGATCATGAAGGAGATCCGCAAGCTGGCGGTGCTGAGGCAGCCGATGTTTGAGGTCTATGTAAAGACCGCGGACAAGCTCAAGGAATGGAACTTTGACGACGCGCAGGCGATACGCGCACCGGACATCCAGGGGCACAGGATACCTGTCAGCCTTGACGGCGGCAGGATAACCGGCGAAATCATTATCGCAAAGAGGCCACTGGCAGAAGAAGAACGCGGAATAGCAGTAATGGTGGGGAACCACATCGTGACGCGCAGCAACTTTGGCTTTGACACAAAACTCAACCGCGTCACCGGCTTTGTAAGGTGCGACGCCCTGACTACAAGGTTTGCCGACAAGTCCGCGATAATCGAAGACAACGAGTACACAAAGTTCAACCAGCAGATGAAGACGTTTGTAATCGACACTGTCATTCCGGGATTAACAGAATATGAAGACGTGTTGATAACCCGAGAGGAGTCCAAGATCTACCGCGAGATAGACAAGGTTCTCGGGCAGGCGATGGTGGAGACGCTGGAGCTTGAAGAAGAAGTGCAGGGCTATGAAATGGTTGAGGTAAAAGAGCGCGTAAGGGCCATCCGCAAAGAAGAGGACAAGCACGACCACAAGGGCCACGCACACGCTCACCAGATGGAAGAGATCAAACCGGTGGCTCCGGGAAGCTCTGGCATGTCAAAGGCGGAACACGCGCGGCAGCACACTGTTACCGAATCAGGAATTTATGAAGAAGGAGCCGCGCCGGAAGTTTCCGGAGAAGTGGTTGAGACAATAGACGAGGCACAGGCCGACGGGACAGTCATCAGGACAAGAACGGTTAGGAAGCCG
>DATFDX010000185.1:0-2747 GCA_035251875.1 Nitrososphaera sp.
GCCTTCGCCGGTCCTGCAGTTGACAAACTCGACAGGTTTGTTCGGCCGGACGAGTGCCGAGTCGCGCTTCATGACCGCGAGGTTCGCCCCCACGTGCGGCGCAAGATCGATCTTGTTTATCACGAGCAGGTCGCAGCTTTCAATCCCGAGGCCACGCTTTCTCGGGTACTTGTCGCCGCCGGCAACGTCCACGATGTAGATGAAATAGTCTGCCAGCGCGGGGCTGAAGGTGGTCATGGTGTTGTCCCCTCCGCTCTCTATTATTATCAGGTCAAGCGTCGGGTCCTTTTGCTCTATCTCGTCTATCACTGCCAGATTTATCGACGGGTCTTCCCGCACTGCAGTGTGAGGGCAGCCGCCGGTCGCGATCCCGATTATCATGTCCTCCGGCATGAGCCTTGCCTCCGTCGCCAGGGTGCGCTGCATCCGCTCGGCGTCCTCTTTTGATACGACGTCGTTTGATATTATGCAGCAGCGGTATCCTTGCCTGCTCAGGACCGGCACGACCTGCTCTATCAGGCGAGTCTTGCCAGAGCCTACTGGCCCGCCTATCCCGACTCTTGGGATTCGCCTAACCATAGCAGAAGACAGAGCCGGTTATGTAATAAACATTCTCGAGTCGTCCTGCTCGTGCTGCATCTGCAGGATTTCCGCAAGGGGCGCCAGCTGCCATAGCTCGTCGATGTTTTTGGACGCCTTTGCAGAATTGACGTCACCGGCAAGCCGCGTCAGGATGTTCTGGCCCTCTATGTGCGTGATAACTCCGAGCCGGACGGCAGACCCCACAATGCTGACGCAGTACGAATAGAGCATCATGCGAAGGGCACTTTTCTCCGGTATGTGAAGCGCGCTTGCGGCAACCGCAAGGCAGGCAGGGTACGTGCCGGCGCTCTGCTTCGCCTCCACTTTTGAGTAGAATTTCTTTGCAAAGCCATCGTCTGTCATGTTCACGAGGCAGTTCAGCATTTGCCGGCCAGACCTTGCCGATGCCGTCCTGACCTCTTGTACCAGCTTCATTGAATAGCACCGGTTGTCAGCCGCTGCCGCGCGTTCAACGTCTCTTTTCTTCGCCGCGCTCATGACTGCAGCGAACACCGCGCAGTCGCACGGCACAATCTGAAACTTCATCTGCTGTCGGATAAAGCGCAGGACATCATTTCCGTTTTTTACCCGGCCTGTCTTGACAAGCGACTCCAGGCCGCCTGAGAGTCCGAACATGCCGGAGGGAAAGAACGAGTCTGCCAGCTGCATCAGGTGGAATTCGTAGTCACTCATGATGACTGTGATCCTCAACGGCTGGCAAAAAGACCTGCTCTGTCACTTCCAGCCTGACGCCGGCAGGCAAAAGCTTTCTAAAAGTGTCAACTTCCGACTCGGCCTGTATCGGGAACGAGATTGTGTCGTGATCCACGGCTATCGGCCTGTGCCTGTTGCCTATTGTGTGGCCAATCATGGCCGCTAGGCCAACCATCTTTTTTACATCGTCTTTTATTATTCTGACTGACACCACCTTTTCAGGCATCTGCTCGACTAGAATAAATTTCTCTCTTGCGACAAGCACGTCGCCGTGATAGAGCCTGACGCCTGGCTCTAAAACAAGCCCGATGTCCGTCCCTTGGTCTGTCTTGCGCCTGAGCCGGAGCCGCTCCATCTCCATCCTTGAAACGGCCAGCCGCTCGCACGTGCCGGCGGCCCTTGCACGTCGGTATTTTTCGGCCAGATGCTTGTCCGCAAAGATGTTGCCGGCGACCGAGGTTATTGCGAGCACGATTTAGCCACTGTTATTGTTGAAATTATGCCTTTCGTACATCAATTATAAATACAAGATTTAGTAACTCAACCGCATGATGCTCAGTCCACGCGAGATTGACAAGATGTACGTTTTCATGGCAGCCGAAATCGCACGCAGGCGTCAGAAAAGAGGGCTAAAGCTAAACTACGTTGAAGCCGTGGCGCTCATTACGGATCACATTGTCGAAGGCGCAAGGGACGGGAGGTCGGTTTCCGAGCTGATGAGCTCTGGCAGAAAAGTGCTGACAAGGAACGATGTGTTGCCCGGCGTGCCCGAGCTTGCCAAGACAGTTCAGGTCGAAGCCACATTTGACGACGGTACAAAGCTCGTGACGGTGCACGACCCGATAGTGTGATTGGAAATGATCCCCGGCGAATATTTCCTGTCAGACGAGCCTGTCATCGCGAACAGGGGCAGAAAGACTGCAAAGATTACGGTGAGCAACACCGGCGACCGTCCGGTGCAGGTGGGCTCGCATGCCCACTTTTTCGAAGTGAACAAGGCGCTCCTGTTCCCGAGGGCAAAGGCATACGGCTACCACCTCAACATTCCTGCAGGGACCTCTGTCAGGTTTGAGCCGGGCGAAACCAGGCAGGTCGATCTTGCTGAATACGGCGGCAAAAAAATAGTGTACGGCTTTAGCGGGCTTGTGAACGGCAGGCTTGCAAGCAAGAAGGCGTCGGCACTGGCAAAAGCCAGAAAGCGGGGGTTCAAGGGTGCTTAAGATCCCGCGCAAGCGCTATGCCGACCTCTTTGGCCCGACTGCAGGAGACAGGGTGAGACTTGCAGACACCGACCTGATCATAGAGATTGAAAAGGATCTTTTGACCTACGGCGACGAGATTGTCTTTGGCGGCGGCAAGAGCGCACGCGACGGCATGGGGCAGGCAAGCGGCGTGACCAGCAAGAGTGCGCTCGACCTGGTGATAACAAACGCAATAGTCATGGATCCCGT
>DATFDX010000186.1:0-6172 GCA_035251875.1 Nitrososphaera sp.
TTAATGGTGGACATGGTGAATAACAACAGCGACACGGGCAGCAACGGTCAGGTAATTTTACGCCAGTCAATAGACGCCGCCATGCAGTCGCTTGGCGCGCCGATCCACAAGACAATAACATGGTACATGAACAGCAAGGGAGTCTTTACCAACCCGAAAAGAATTGACATTAATTTTTTTTATTCAAACCTGCAGGATCTGCTGGGGCCAGGTGCTGACATGATAATGGAAGAAACCTGGGAGCACCTACAAAAGAGGTATGGGGCAAAGGCCGGCCAAGACACGACCAAGTCTTCGCCGCTTGAAAGGATCCAGAAAATCATGGAGATAGGTGAAGCATAATGGAACAGCAATCATTCCTCGAAATCAAAAGGCAGCGCAGGAACCTTGTGCTTGGGCTGATAGCGGCTGTGGCGGCCGTAAACGGAGCCGTCTTTTTTACGGCCGGCTCTGACATGGAAACGCTCGTCAGCGACATTTCCAGAATCGGCACCATAAGCGCCGCCGCTGTCCTATCGCTGGTCGTAATTGCCAAACAAAAAGTAAGCGGGCTCTTTGGAAGGGCATACGCCGCCCTTGCAGCAGGGCTTGTCCTGTGGGTGATTGCGGAATCTACCTGGGGATACTATGAGCTTGGCCTCGGAGTCGAGACTCCGTTCCCGTCCCTTGCTGACGCTTTCTGGCTTGCTGCTTATGGCCCCATAGGCTACCACATGTTCAGCACCGCCAGGTTCTTTGGCAAGGGGGTCAAAAAGTCGACCGTAATAATAGTTGGAGTTGCAGCTGCGCTGTTTACGGCGTTCTATATCCAGGCAATCGTAAACGTGTCCGAGCTCGAAGGCGCCGAAGCCCTGACGGCTCTTGCGATAAGCCTCGCATACCCGGTGTTTGACGCCATCCTCATAGTCCCGGCGGTGCTCATGATCACAAACGCCGGCAGAGGTCAGCTCACTTCGATCCCCTGGATATTCGTGGCAATGATATCGCTAATCATAGCCGACAGCCTTTTGGGAATCACTCTGGTCACAAACTTTACCGGAGAGCTGTTCCACATCACAATGACGTACAACGCCGCGTACCTATGCTTCATGGCGGGGCTGGTATGGTACTACAGGCAGTTCATCTTTGACGAGAAAAAGTTGGCTAGATGATGTAACAGGCATGAACATACAAAATCTTTTAGGCGATAGCGGAAAAGATGTATCGATTCGCAGAGGAGTACTAGAATGCCTACAATAACCACTGAACTTAGTCAGAAAGAGCTGGACGCGATAAGGGAGTATGCCAACCTGTGCGGGGAGAGCATATCGGACCTTGTCAGGAAGGCCCTGATACGGGAAGCCACCCTGGCCGACGGGTACGGCTCTGACGACCCCCAGTACGAGTACCAGATGGCCGTTTCGGGCAGGCCCGTGAGAAGCAAAGAACATAAAATTATTCAAGATAATTACAATAAAATCAGAAGAATTTTAGGTTGGAAAGAGATAAAGCTATAACTCCTAGTCAGCTTGCTGGCAGCTGATGACCCCTTGAGGCGTTTTATATCAAAATTTTACACAGCCAGCCAATGTCAATTATATTTCACTCTCTGCTGTTATTAGTAGCTGGTTGCCCTCAAACAAGGGGATAGAGAGAAACTTGAGTCCAAATTTGGTGACTATCTCATGATCAACTCTGAGCAGATGTATGCAGAAGACCTGAAGCAGCTGATTGCTGCCAGGTCGGAAGCGCTTGCCAAGCAGAGCGGGGGTTTTGCCGCCGGCCTGGACGAAATCGCGGGACTGCTTGCCCGCTACGACCCGGCGCCGTCACCGATACTTGGCGCCATCGACCTGAAGGGGCAGGATTTTGCGACATACTTTTTCGCCACCTATTCGGAGACGCAGGACATCGACAAGGCGATCCTTGTCTACAAGACGGTCAAAATGCTCGTCAGGTACATCCTGCTGATGGACCGGTTCTATGAAGTAGGCAACAAAAAGTATGAAAGGATCGCAAGGGGCTTCCTGCAGTCGATCAAAAAGGCTCACGAGGGCCACCTGAAGTACTCTATTGACTTTGCGCTACAGCAGTTCTGGCCGTTTTGGGACTTTGAGCAGCTGGTCAAAAAGCGCATGGTGCGGGGCCACGTATTTAGCCACAAGGAGCTGCAGCATTTCAACCTCTTCAAGTCGTCAGACGCGCCGATAATTTACGCCTGCGTCCTTGACAACGAGCTGCCTTCTTTCAACCCAAACATCGCTGCCATCATACACTATAACCAGGCGATTCAGGACATACAGGACGACTTTGAAGACATCGAGGAGGACATACAGGACGGAATGCCGAACGTCTTCATCCTTGCCGCAACGGAATACACACTATTTTCAAAGATCAGGAAAAACCCCAGCCACGCAAGGAGACTGATAGCGTGCAGCGGGGCGGTAGACTCGGTCCTCTCTATAGTGGACCAGTACAACAAATTGATAAAAGACATCCCTGTCTCGCACAACTATGCCTTCCTGAAGGATCTCTCAAAGGACTACACCGACAGATTGTTAAGGACGCTTGGCATTTTAAAGTAGGACACCATGACCGCCGGCGCGCTCAAGAAATACTTTAGGTTCGTCCTGAGCAACAGGCCGGTCTACTTTAATTTCAACAGGCAGCTAGTAATTGGCGAGCTTGCCGGCTTTGCGGCCGGAGTCGGCGTGGCAGAAGCTGCCGCCACGGCCACCAGAGACGAGCTTGCAATTTCAGTTTCGTCCGGCGTTGCAGACTATGCCGGCTCCATCCTCGGCTTTCTCGCGATATTCTACCGCGACAGCAGGGCGCAGTACGGCGAGCTAGCGGGAAAAGAGCGCTTTAAACGAATAATGAAGGACGCGTTTTCGCTGTGGCCGTCGGTCGCGGCCGCCGATGTCGCGTACATTTTAGTAAGGCCGTACATACACTACGTCCTGCTGGTATCGGGCCTCGAGGCCGGGGTCGCGGCGACGATAGCGCACTTTGCGGCGTTTGGCGTGTTTAACGGAGTCGCAATACTGTCGAGGAGCATAATCGACTACCTGCGCAGTAGCCGGCAGTAGAAAACTTTTAACCCTTTCAGCCATACCATGCTTTGACACTTGGCCCAGATCGACGAGGACATCATACGGCTGATAATAAAAGCGGAACACGTTGTTCTTGTCGGCAGCGTCAGCGCCGACGGGATCCCAAACATTTCGCCCAGGTACGTCCTCGGCATACTCAACAATGAGAAGCTGCTCTTTGCGGACGCGTTTACAAACAAGACGTTCCACAACATCAACGCGTGGCCTCGGGTGACGGTCGCGATATTTGACAGGGACACGCAGGGCGGCTACCAGCTGAAGGGCAGCGCCGAAGAGGTGAGCGATCGCAGATTGATTACCCAGGCAGAGACCAGGCTCAATGAGTTTGGCATTCACGAAAAGCCAAAAAAGGTGTGGGCCCTCGCCATCAAAGAGATATTTTCGCTCGAGCCCAGCTCGCGTTCCAGGTACCCCTCATCTTACTATCGTTAATTACTTGTTCTTTTCTTGGAACGAATCTTTGGCCCTGTTCTGATCGTATATTCCAAACCTGAAGTACCATACCAGCGCGCCGGCAAAAGTCAGGTTGCCTGCGTTGTACAGCGGGAATGCCACTTGGCGCAGGTCAAACGCCCCAAGAAGCGTGATGTTGGAAAAGAGTATGTCAGCCGCAGCTATGAGGATGAGCCCTACAGAGACGAAAAGCCATGGGGTGTAGGTCAGCAGGCCGTGGCGGAGCGTTATCAGGAGGAGCAACGACGGGACGATCAGAACGGCGTCCCCGATCGGGTAGGCGAGCCTGACTGCCACGACCAGCGCTTCGATCTGGCCCAGCGAGCTCAGTAACGCATACGTGGTGTTTGCCATTACCGCTCCGACTATTGCAACGACTACGATCACGTGGTACTTGTTTATTGAGCGGCCAAAGAACCGGTAGGTCTTGATTATGTAATATCCAAAGAACGCGTACAGCGCCAGCCACGGCATGTCTGCTACTGAAAGCTGCGCCGGCTCTTTTCCCGCGATCACGTTGTCATAAGTCCATATCATTTCGCCGGCAAACCAGCAAGCCAGCCCGACGGCAAGAGCAACGTAGGTCTTGCCGTAAAGCCCCGTCGTCTTTTGCTTGACAATCACGACTATGGCGGCCGCCAGGGCAAAGCCTGCTGTGATCGTAACTGACGCGGGGGTGTTGAGGATCACGTTGTCGGGGAGTAGAATCGTAAAAATCCAGATGGTCGCGACAGCCGCTGCAAGAGTGGCTATGATTCTAGAGCGTGTCCTGCCAGAGTCTGAGGCGGTCTTTCGCAGGGTTTCCATGTCGCTGCACTACGGATGCCCTGTCGCGTCGTTCGTTAATTCGATCCACTTTCTTATCTTGTCGACCGCATTCCCGACCTTGCTGTCGTCAAAACCGATCACCATCTTTTTGTTGAGCCTGCCATAAGCCAGAACCATCAGGGCTTCGGAGCCCATCCCAAAAAGCTCAAAGAGGACTCTGTCAATAGACCTGATGTCGACGCTGCTGGGCCTGAAAGGGATTCCGTTGGTCTCCAGGGCAGATAGTACAAGGTTCCTCTTTTCTTCTCCAAGCGACAACAGCGTCGCATCAAGAGATTCATAAAGATCTATATCCCGCAGCATGCGCCCCAACACCTTAAACGTGTGATGGGCAAGCCCTATTTAACGAAGAACAAGTAATCCAAATTACATACTTTCCGTGCCCGAACACCTCGCGAATGCGCATCCCTGTCTGTTGTACTGCTAACATGCACACAGGTTTAATGTGGAAATCCGTTGAAATGGGCGGGAACAGGCTCACTTCGAGAGTAAATAATAATGAAAATATTAATAAAAATCACTATTAGCTTTTTGGCGATTGCCGCTCTGATCACCGTTGCAGTATCGTACTACCTGCAGCCGCTCGTCGGGATGGGCGTGGCTGCAAGCCTGATCCAGACAGTCATGACGATCGTCGCAGGGGCGATGGGGGCCCTTGGGGCGCTGCTTGCAGTGACAATCCTTCTGCCTTTGCGGAAAATCGGCAGGGACGCAGAGCAGATAGCAAGGGGCAACTACAACACGCAGGTCTACAGCGGCAAGCTCAGCAAGGGCAAGTTCAGGAACTCTGACGAGCTGGCGCAGCTGCTCATGGCGTTTGAGGTCATGAGGAGGAAGGTGGTAGAAGTGGACGCCGACCTCGGCAAGCAGATCCAGATCAAGACCTTTGATCTGCAGCGGGTCAACGACGAGCTGGTAGAGAAGGAAAAAGTCCTCCAGCGGGCAAATGCGCAACTCTCAACCCAGAGCGAGGACCTGCAAAGGGTGAACGAGGAGCTGTCGTCCAAGAACGAGGAGCTGTCCGAAACCAACGTAAAGCTGCAAAAGCTGGACAAGATGAAGACCGACTTTATACTTATTGCCGCGCACGAGCTCCGGACCCCGATCCAGCCGATCATGGGTTCCGTGAAACTTGCAGAGAAGGGCCTGATCACCAACGAGCAGGCGTGGAAGACGATCGTGACTGAAGCCAAGCGGCTGTCAACCGTGGCGACCTACATATTTGATGTCGGAAAAATAGAGAACGGGAACATCTCGTACGACATGAAGCCGCTCAGCGTCGCGCAGCTGGTGGAGCGCATTTCGTCATCGTCGACAAAGTTCGCCACCCAGGACGGCGTGATCAGCATCAGGATGGATCTGGACGAAGACCTCAAGATAATGGGAGACAGGGAGCGCCTTGTGCAGGCGTTTGCAAACATCATCGACAACGCCGCAAAGTTTGCCAAGAACGGAACCATAACGATACAAACGGTAAACAATCACGACGAAGGGACGGTGGAGATTAAGCTAACAGACGACGGCCCAGGAATCCCGGAAGAAATATTGCCTGTGCTTTTCAACAAGTTCGTCACAAAGACAAAAGAGAACGAGAGGGGCACGGGCCTCGGGCTGTTCATCACAAAGGCCATAATCGAGGCGCACAGCGGCAAGATATCGGCAGAGAACAACGCCGGCACCAAGGGCGCCACGTTCACCGTGTCGTTCCCGATACACGAAAAAGCCCCTTCGATGTCAGTGACTGAATAGATCTATTGTTTTCTGCGGAATCCGCCGGGATAACCGACCTTTTGCCTGCC
>DATFDX010000187.1:0-2356 GCA_035251875.1 Nitrososphaera sp.
AGCAGATGTTTGACGCTTGATGAATCCAAAGTTCTGGCTGGCGGCTGGGCTGGCCGCGGCGACGCTCGTTCTGTTTCTGGCCGTCATTGCAATAGGCGGGGCGCTGCGGGCAGGGCTGGCGCCGTGGCCCGGCATAGGCGCGATTGTATTGGCGGCAGTGGCGTTTGCTGTCTCATATGGGCATAGGTCGTTTCTGGTGGCAGGGTTGCTTGCAGCAGGCGGCCTCGTTGGCCTGGTTTACGGTCTGATAACTACAGACTTTGCATCTGTCGAGTTCCGGGGCCCCATTTTTGGAGTCATAATCGGGATTCCGATACTCGGGCTCGGCGTTGCAAAGGGCGTAGAGGCTGCGCGGACTGGTAAAATTACCGCCTAGCTGACCTCTACCTTTTGCCCGAGAAGCACACCGGAATATGCGAACTGGTTTTTCCACAACGCGTCCGCGTACTTTTCAAACATCGAGCCGTCAAAGCAAGAGCCGTGCATGGGGTAAACCATCTCCGGCTTTAATTTCGCCAGCCGCTCCAAGGTCTGCCTTACCGGCTGCTCGCTTGCAAAGATGCCGGCCCCTTGGTATAGTTTGATCATGCTTTCCGACAGGTCGTCTGAAACCACGGGCTTGTTCTGGCCCGGCTGGATAAAGAGGTCCGAGGGAAAGAGTGATTTCGTGGTCTCTTCAAAGATCATCATGCTGTCCCAGTGGTGCACGTGCGGGGTCATTATGAACTTGAATTTTCGCTTGCCGGTGCTCAAAGTTTCGTTGTCCCAGAACGAAATGTGATCTGCCGGCACGTTGTACCAGCCCACAAGGTTGAGCTTGGAGCTCAGGTCGCTGCAGACCAGCCTCGCTTTTGGCGCTTTTAGAAACTCCATGCCGCCCCACTCGTCGCTCTCAAAGTGCAGGAACGCGACGTAGGACAGCCTTTCCAGGGGAATGAATTCCTTTACCTTTTGCTCGATCTGCCCGTACATGCCTATCGGTCCGGTGTGGATCAATGTCGGCTGCCCGTCGTTGATTAGAAACTGGTTGAAGGTTATGCCAAACTCTTTTACAAATCCGGATATCCTGTAGATGCCGTCCCTTATTTCGTGGATCTCTACTTTTGTGTCCTTGGCGGTGTAGTAAGTCCTGTTGACTTCGGGCATGCAACTATAGCGCAGCCGGTGGTATTTCTGTGCTGCCATAATTACCGGTAGATTTTTGCAGTAGTCTGCTCCATAGAGATTACATAGTGCTGCTGGATCAACAGTTGCATGTCGGTTCCGATGTGGAAGGTCTCTGGCGACTGGTTCGACGTCTGCAAGTGCGATATCCCATGCCCCTGCATATTTGCGCAAGCCCCGACCAACGGCGAATGCCAGGGCGTGCTTGCCTACCACATAAAGAGCGGGCTTTACGGCGACTCGAGGCTTGACGGCCTGAACGTCCTGATGGTAGGCGGATTCAAGGGCAACATCTGGGCCGGCGAAGCAAAGGATGCCAAAATGGGCTTCTTTTTTGACGAGCGCGCCGACGAGAAGCAGCGCGAGGCCCTTCAGATGATATTCATGGGAAAGGCCGGCGGCTTTATGGCAGAAATTGCAAAACTTTTTGGGGAGACAAGAGGGACAGAGTTTGTGCCGATAAAGTTCGAGGTGGCAGACGACCTTGCCTCCTGGAGCGCAGAGATACCGGGCAGGGTGGTTGCCAGAGCTGAAGCACTGACTGGCCCCATGACGCCGCCGGGCAAGCGGGTGCAGCTCATCAACGCCCCGGGAAGCGAGACCGGGCCGGGCACTGTCGCGACGTGGGGCAGGGCTATGGCCAACGAGGTGGACGCGATGGGCTTCAAGTGGGACTGGAAGGGCAAGTCGAGCAAGCACATCCCGTTTGACTGGGCCGGGCCATGATATGGAAAAAGGAAGGGCTCTCCTTATCTACGTTAAAGTCCTATAGTACGTATGCCCCGGATGGAATTGCCTGCTGATTCGACCCTGCGGTGCATTGACTGCGGCCGGACGGCGCGCATCAAGATTGTCCACGATGACGCCGTCAAACACGAATATTATTGCGAATCCTGCTGTTAGTTACAGAACAAGCATTCGCCATCTTGATAAAGAAGAGAAATAGTCCTTGTCAGGATGGCAGGCATTTGCGTGATGTGCTCGGCAGAATTTGATCCGTCAGAAACGACATTTGAGCAGAGGCTAGTGGATGACAGTTCTTTCTGCAAGAGATGCTGGACGGATATCATGACGATGGAATATGACGGCGATTATGTCTTGCAGGTTAGCTGATTGCCGCCACAATGCAGGCCTGTCCTTTATCTTGCAAACTGCCGAGCGTGGCAGGTTGAACAAATTATTTACTAGATCT
>DATFDX010000188.1:0-3235 GCA_035251875.1 Nitrososphaera sp.
TTGCCACCCCGACCCTTTCTATCCCCACCTTGACCTTCACTACCGTTCCGTCTTCAAGCTTGAACGTCACGGTGTCGCTTCCAACCGTTGTATAGTCAAGCATCTTGAATTCGATCTTGTCGGGCTTGCTGCTCTCGCTCATGCACGGATCATGGCGTGCAGGCTATAAAAGCCTCGTGACGCATCATAATCTATTTATCTGCGAATTAGGACATGTACTTTTGATGGGCAGATTGTTTGGAAGGGACGAGGACAAGTATGCCCCTTCAGAAGACAGGATTGAACCAGATTACAACGATACAGATTTTCAAAAGCGGGACCTCTACAAGAAGGGCCTCAACCACATGTCGAACGAAAAGTTTCTCGATGCGATAACGAGCTTTGACCTTGCGCTGAGGATCGACCCACAGTACGTCGACGCGTGGATCAAGAGGGGCTACGCACACTTTCACATGGGCGAATACACAGTTTCCATCCGCTCATACGACAAGGCGCTGGAGACCGACGTCAACAACGCAGAAGCATGGAACCTCAAAGGCCTCGCCTACTACAAGATGAAGAACTACGACAAGGCCATCGAATGCTGCGAAAAGGCAGTCGACATCAACCCGAACGACGGTATGTCGTGGTACAACAAGGCGTGCTACCTTACTCTCAGTGGCAAAGTGGACGAGGGCTTGGACGCGCTCAAAAGGTCTATAGAGATAGACATACAGAATGCCAGAAAGGCTGTGCGCGACAGGGACTTTGAAGCCGCGCGCGCCGAGGAAGGCTTCCGCAGGATCGTCGAAGTCGTCGTGCTCGAGTCGATAAGGCAGGGCTACGACTATGTCGGCAAGATAGTGTGGGTCACCGGCATGGACAAGATAGAGATCGAAGACGCGCTCATGCGCCTTGCAATGAAGGGCCTGGTGATAAGACACGAGCGGAAGAGCTTTACCGGCAAGGAGGAATTTTTCGAGCTTGCAAAGGAAATCGCCGACAAGGTCGGCGTGACAAAGCGCACGGGGCTTTTCAGCAGCAAGCAGGTTTCAGCCCCGGTGCAACAGCTAAAGGACATCAAGGAAGTCCTTGGCAAGGCAAAAGAGTCGGTCGAAAAGGGCGACCTTGCAGGCACGCTGCAATGCTTTGACGAGCTCGTCAGCCCTGCAAAGCACGGAAGCGCCATGATGGAGCAGTTCTTTGACGCGCACAGGGACCTAAGGCTTTACAAGATCAGGCTGCAGGATAAGGGCCAGGAGTACCTTAACGCGCACAAGTCCGATCTAGTCGACCTGATAACAAAGATCGACCACAGCGTCGGAAGCGGCGTGGCAAACAAGCCGCCTGCAAAAGACTAGCAGTGAAGCATAAAAGAGAACCTCTTTAAGTCATAGTTTCCTTAAAGCTACAACTAGAAGTGTAATGTCATGGCAGCGAGGTGGAGATGCATGAGATGCAAAATAGAATTCAACGGCGACGGTGCATCGCGCCATTACCTTGCCTATCCAGCGCATAAACTAGAGAAACTTCCACCGCCGCCAAAGGCTCTCAATAGCGTATCTGAAGCCTGATTTTCCAGGCCATCCAAAGTATATAGTTAACATCTACCTATTACAATAGTGGTAAAACCTTATCAAACTAGGCCGGCAGTGTTAGGCACGAACAAGACGCCCGGCTTTTGCATTACGTGCTCGGCGATTGCGACGACAGAGGCGTTGTTCAGGGTGGAAGGAGTGATCATGCTTCGCAGGTACTGTAACAAGTGTGTGGCCGGGGCCGATTATGAAATAGGCAAGCACTAGATTTTTCCGCTTCTTTGCCACATACAAGAAAAACCTGCAGATCAGCGTTAGTGGCAAAAGATTAAATCTACACATTTTATTGCATAGCCTAGTATGGCAGAGATCAGGGTCGCCGTCATCGGGGTCGGCAACGTCGGCGCCACTTTTGTGCAGGGAGTTGATTACTACAGCAGCGGCAAGAACACCGTCGGGCTCTGGCACCAAAAGGTTGCAGGGCTAAAGCCGGCAAACGTCAAGATAGTCGCCGCTTTTGACATCGACCCTGCCAAGGTCGGCAGGAGCCTGTCTCAGGTGGCAGGTGAGAGCACTAGAAAATATCACAACGTAAAGGGTTCCAAGGTTACAATCAGCCCCGGCATTCTGGCTGACGGCAACGGCAAGATAGACAGGCCGGCCAAGGTTTCTCCAAACGAGTTTGCCAAAGAGCTGAAAAAGTCGGGCGCGCAGGTTGCGCTTAACCTTATTTCGTCGGGCATGGACCGGACTTCGCTTGAATACGCGAAGGCTGCATTTTCTGCCCGCGCTTCGTTTGTCAACGCCACGCCGGCCAAGATAGCGACCAACCCTGCCCTTGCAAAGAAATTCGCGGCAAGCAGACTGGTTCTTGCAGGCGACGATCTGCTGAGCCAGTTCGGCGGCACCGCGTTCCACAAGGGCATGATCGACTTTATGGTGGAGCGGGGCGTGCACGTAAAGAAGAGCTACCAGCTGGACGTCGGCGGCAGCGCAGAGACAAAGAACACGATGGACGAGCGCATCAGGATGCTAAAGCGCGGCATGAAGACCGGCTCGATAGGCATGGAGGCACCATATAAGTTCGAGTCAGTGGCAGGCACGACAGAGTACACGGATTTTCTGGGCGACTCTCGCAACAGCTACTACTGGATGTCAAGCGAAGGGTTCCTTGGCAGCAGCATCGTGATGGACCTGACGCTGCGGACAAGCGACGGGGCCAACGCCGGCAACGTGCTCCTGGACGTCGTCAGGGCGACAGCCAAAAAGACAGGCAAGGCGTCTGAAGTGATCAGCGCGTACGGCTTCAAGAGCCCACCAAAGAAGTTCAAGATAAGAGAGGCCTACTCTAATTTCGTCAGCATGTTTGCCTAGCTGATAATCTATTAATATCCATCATAGAGGATACCCCGTATGGCAAAGATATTCGCGGACGTGAGCGAGAAAGAGATCACGAGAACCATTGCAGACATGTTCAACGAGACGATGAGGGAGTATGTCGATTCTGACGTTATAATCATCGGCGCCGGCCCGGCCGGCCTTACCGCGGGCAGGGACCTGGCAAGGGCGGGCGTTCGGACGCTCATCGTGGAGCAGAACAACTACATCGGCGGCGGGTACTGGGTCGGAGGCTATATGATGAACCCTGTGACTGTAAGGGCGCCGGCGCAAAAGGTGTGGGACGAGCTGGGCGTGCAGTACAGAAAGGTAAGCGACGG
>DATFDX010000189.1:0-10038 GCA_035251875.1 Nitrososphaera sp.
CAAAGAAGTGGGATGATGGATGTGTCATCAGATCCAAGACTTGTAGTTGCCAAGGTGCTAGCCGTAGCGGCATTGGCCTTGGTTACAGTTTATGTGATAGCGGGCCCCCAGACAATTCTGCCAGCAAATGTGGTCGGCATAAGCACTCTTGTGATATCTGTGGGGGCATTTGTTTTATCGCTGAGGAAGCGGTCATATTTCGTGTCGGTAATGCTGTCCACAAATGGGATAATTCACGCAGTATCTGTGCTCGGAGATCTTGGCGTCAGCTCGTCTTTGGGTCCGGTTATTGCATTCATCTTTGGACTCGTAACAATAGGACTTGGTGTGGCAAAGGGGATAGAAACAGCGCGTATCGGAAGCAAGGCGGCGATTACCTCTTGATAGTTAATTACTCTCGGTCTAACTGCTTCTTACTATGCAACAAAATCAAAAAATAATTAGAGGAAAAAGATCTGGGCGTTCTGGTATTCCTTGAACAGCGAGCTGGCGACGATATCGCCTATCCTGCGCCTGCTTTCCTCCGCCACCGGCTCTATCAGATCCTTGGTGATGATGTCCTCTTTTTGGCCTGAAAAGAACCCGAGTACGACGACGAACGGCTTGCTGTTTTCGTGTGTGCACAGGTACAGCAGCTGCCTGTCCCCGACGCCTATGATGCTGCATCCGGACAGGTCGGCAGGGTATTCTATCAGTCGCGTTGACGCTGCTAGGGCAGATTCCATGGAAATTTCACTGCTAAATGGTATAACAGCGGACAAGCTAGTACCCCTTTACAAAAGGATTGACTAGAGCTAGCTTGCGTGTAGAATCTTAAAATAAAGCGCCCACGGTGCACACTGCATGTACAGGTCCCGGCCCAAGGGCAAACTGGACGACCACGTGCTCAGGTTCCTCTCCTCGATGCAGCACGACCAGTCCATATTGTATTACGACGTCCTTGGGAGCGAGGCGCACTCGATAATGCTCCATGAAATGGGCCACGTCACGGCCGGCGAGCTGAAAAAGATCCTGTCGGCGCTCGAGGACGCAAAGAAGAGCCCGGAAAAGATCGAGACCGAGGGCTACGAGGACATCCACGAGGCGCTCGAGGCTTTTGTTATAAAAAAGGCAGGCATGGATGCAGGGGGCAAGATGCACACCGCCCGGTCAAGGAACGACCAGGTGGTGCTCGACATCAGGATGAAGATACGCGACGACATCAACGACGTTTGCGCGGCGCTTGCAAGCCTGATAGAGGGGCTGGTGCAGAGGGCAAAAGAAAGCAAGCAGGTCCCGATGCCGATGTACACCCACCTCCAGCAGGCGCAGATAGGGACGTTCTCCCACTTTATGCTGTCGTACGCCTACGCGCTCATGCGTGACATGGAGCGGCTGTACCTTGTGTACCAGCGGGTGAACCAGTCGCCGCTTGGAGCGTGCGCCATAGGGGGCTCGAGCATCAGCATCGACAGGAAAAAGACCGCGATCTTGCTCGGCTTTGACAGCATAGTCAGGAATTCTATAGACGCGACCAGCTCGCGCGACTCGTTCCTCGAATACGCTTCGACGCTTGCGATACTGACAAGCACGCTCGGCCGGATTGCGGAGGACTTCATCATCTGGTCGACCACAGAATTTGGCTACATAGAGCTTGCCGATCGCTATAGCTCAACGTCAAGCGCGATGCCGCAGAAAAAGAACCCCGACCCGCTGGAACTGACAAGGGCCAAGGCGGCGATCGTCACCAGCAACTTGGTGTCGATGTTGGGCATCGTGAAGGCGCTGCCGTCCGGCTACAGCCGCGACCTGCAGGACATGAAGCCGCCGCTGCTCGGCGCGTCTGCAACAACCCTCGACGCGATCAAGGTTATAGACGGCGCCGTCAGGTCGCTCAAGATAAACAAGGAAAAGATGCGCCAGGCCGCAAGCACCAGCTATGCAATCTCGCTCGACATTGCAGAGCAGCTGGTGATGAAAAACAAAGTGCCGTTCCGGGCGGCCCACAAGATAGTGGGCGCGCTTGTAGAGAAGGCGGCGGGCAAGGACAACACACCGCTTGCCAAACTGCAGGCGTCTGACGTGGCTTCCGTCCTGAAGGCGCAGAAAGTGAACGTCAAGCCGGACGAGCTGATGAAAATAATCAAGGAGATGACGCCGGAAAAGTCGCTTGAAGCGCGCAAGTCCGTCGGATCTCCAAACCCGCAGGAGCAGGAGGAGATGATAAAGTCGCTATCGCAGGGGATATCGAACTACAAGATCGGGATACAGCGGCGCACCAAGATGGTCCAAGGCTCTTTCGACAACCTGGACAGGACCGTCAAGAAATACCTATAATCGTGGCTGTTATCGCACCCATAAAGCAAGTATCGTCGAAATTCGTGGCTTTTTGCCTGATCGGTTGCGCTTGTAGCGAAAAAAGGCGCCTGAATGCGCTGTTTTAGTTGCGATAAGGTTTATATCAGATCCGAAAGTAGTTAAATGTCGCATCAAATGTCGCTAAAATCGGACGATCCAAACCACTATGCGCACCAGTACAACTGGATGGGTGAAAACGGCAAGCAGGAGAAGAGGATAAGGATTCTCGACAGCACGCTAAGGGAAGGCGAGCAGCACCCTGGCGTCTCCTTTACCATAAAGCAGAGGATCCAGATCGCGTGGATGCTCGACTCGTTCGGGGTCGACCAGATAGAGATAAGCCCCGTGGTGTCGCCGGATCACGCTGTAGCGACCAAGACTATAATCAAGCAGGGGCTGCGCGCCGACATTGTCGCGCACACTAGGGCGATCAAGTCAGACGTCGACATTGCTATTGATTGCGGCGCGACGTGGGTCGCAACCTACATGGGCATTTCAGATATCCACATATCTGCAAAGCTAAAGATCACGCGCGAAGAGGCCAAGGCAAGGGCGCTAGAAGTCGCCGACTACATCAAGGCTCATGGCTTAAAGTCAAGGTTCACGATGGAAGACGCCAGCAGGACGGATCCGGCGTTCCTGATTGAAATGTGCAAGGAGATGAACAAGCGCGGCATCGAAAGGATAAGCATACCAGACACCGTCGGCATCATGCGGCCGCGGGGCATGTACAACCTGGTAAAGATGGTGCACGACAGCATCGACACGACCAGGACGTCGCTTGACGTCCACTGCCACAACGACGTCGGGCTTGCGCTGGCAAACGCCCTTGCAGGGTGCGAGGCAGGTGCAGACCAGATTCATACCACGATCGACGGCTTTGGCGAGCGCACTGGAATCCCGAGCTTGGCAGAAGCGGCAGTCGCGCTCACGCTTGTCTACAAGTCAAACAACGACCTCCGGCTCCACATGCTGAAAGACCTTTCAAAGACTATTTCTGACTATATCAGCATGCCAATACCAGAGTCAAAGCCAGTGGTGGGAGACAGCGCGTACAAGCACAAGGCCGGCACGCACCTTGCAGCCATTCTGCGCAACCCAGCAGCATACGAAATAATAGAGCCGAAGCTGGTCGGCAACAGGCGCAAGATAGTGTTTGGCGAGCTTGCAGGCAAGAACGGGGCCGCGTACCTGCTTTCGCTGCTGGGATTAGAGACGGGCAAGCACGAGGCGGAGGCCCTAGCCCGCGGCCTGAAGGAGCTGCGCATGGGCGACATACTGGAGCTGTACCTGGACGACAGGCTGGAGAGAAAGATACTTAATGACGCTGCTGTAAAAATAAACCCATCAAAGGAGTAGAATGGCATGGTTGTAAAGTGTCCAGAATGTGATGCAGAAGTCAAGATACCTTCCGACTCGATAGAGGGCGAGATCGTAACCTGCCCTGACTGCGGCGCAAGCTACGAGCTTGTGAAGTCGGGAGAAGGATTTGGCATAAAACCGGCGCAGGTTGTCGGCGAGGACTGGGGTCAGTGAAGCAGGAAGAGGCCAACCAGTCGTCATCAAATTTTTCCGGCAACTCCCTAATCATCCTCTACGACAGCATCAGGTGGGAAGAGAAGGCCCTATACGAAGCGGCAAAAAAGAAAGGCGTCAACGTTGAAAACGTCGACTGCAAGAACCTGGTCGTGAACCTGAATAACGGCAAGTCAAAATACAAGGGGCAGGTGGTGCTCCAGCGAAGCGTCAGCTACTTCAAGAACGTCCACTCTACGGCGGCATTAGAAGGGCTCGGGGCGCGCGTAATCAACCCGCTCTACGCGGCGCTGATGTGCGGAAACAAGATGTACGCACACATGGAGCTAGAGAAAGCCGGCGTCCGGACGCCAAAGGCCGTGGCGGCGTTTTCAGAAGAGTCCGCGCTTGCGGCGCTTGATGAGTTTGGTTACCCTGCGGTGATCAAGCCCACGGTTGGGAGCTGGGGCAGGCTGATTGCGCTCTTGCGCGACAAGGAAGCAGCCAGGGCTGTGATTGAAGACAGGGAGCACATGTTCCCGCTGTACCAGGTCTACTATTTCGAAGAGTTTGTCGAGCGCCCGCCCAGAGACATCAGGGCGATTGTGGTGGATGATCGGGTGGTGGCTGCGATATACCGCTACTCGGGAGAAGGCGAGTGGAAGACCAACATGGCGCTTGGAGGCCATGCCGAGGCGTGCCCGGTGACAAAGGAGCTTGAAGACATTTGCCTCAGGGCCACGCGGGCGCTGGGCGGTCAGATAGTCGGGGTCGACCTGATGGAGAGCAAGAGCCATGGGCTCATGGTGCACGAGGTCAACAATACCACTGAATTTAAAAATACCGTCCGGGTTACAGGAGTTGATATCCCCGGATTGATGGTAGACTACGCGCTAGGGCAAGGAAAGTAAGCAATTGGTTTCGCCAAGTTACGCTGTAGAATTGTTGCAAAAAGCGCTGGAGCTTTACACGCCTTCCAGATCAGAGGCTGCGCTTGCCAACATGATAAAGGACAAGTGCGTAAACGAGCTAGGCTTTGAGCAGGTCAACATCGACAATGTGGGCAACATCATTGCCACGAAAGGGACTGGCGAGCCCAGGATTTTGCTCTGCGGCCACATGGACACGGTGCCGGGGCAGGTGCCGGTAAGAATAGAGGACGGCCACATCTATGGCCGCGGCGCGTCTGACGCAAAGGCGCCACTGATAGCGATGCTCCTGGCGGCGTCCGAGTTTCCAAAGCAGAGCGGCACGGTGATATTTGCAGGGGTAGTGGACGAGGAGGGCAACGCCACGGGAGTGAAGCAGCTGGTCAAGAGCAAGCTCGGAGTAGACTATGCGGTGTTTGGCGAGCCTTCCGGCGTTGAAAACATCACCGTAGCCTACAAGGGTAGGCTTGCGATTCGGTTGACGTGCGACGTGGGCAATAGCGCGCACGCAAGCGCGCCGTGGCTTGCCAAGAACTCGATTGAAGAGATGTACGACTTTTGGAAGGCGATCAAGGCGGAGATAGAGCGGGTCGGGACAGCTGAGAACAAGGCCAAGTCAATCAGCTGCAGCCTGACAGAGATAACCGGCGGCTCGAGCCACAACGTCACGGCCCAAAAGTGCAAGATAACAATAGACATCAGGGTGCCGACAATAACGACCTGCGACAGCGTGCTTCGCACAGTCGACGCGGTCGTCACCAAGGTCGCTTCAGAGAAAGGGATCAAGGCCACGTACAGGATAGAGGACAAGACCGAGCCTTTCGAGGCGGACCACACGTCGCCACTCGTCAGGGCGCTCTTGCTTGCCGTGCTTGACGTGCGCAACAAGAGGCCGATGCTCCTTCGCAAGACCGGCACTGGCGACATGAACGTGCTCGGCCACAGCTTCAAGATACCCGTGATAACGTACGGCCCCGGCGACCCCCATGCGTCGCACACAGCCGACGAGCGGGTAAACATCGAAGAGTACGTGGCAAGCATCGAAGTGTACGAAAGGGCTCTTTTCCACCTGTCGCGCCTGCACCACCTGAAGAAGAGAAAGCGATAGCGATGCCAAAATATAGGCGTCGACTGCTCGATACCCCATGCTATGGTTTGTGGGTACTGGCATCGGCGGCTATCGCGGCCTGAGCCTTGCCGCCGCTGACGTCCTAAAGAAATGCGACACGGTTTACGTTGAGAGGTTTACGAGCGCCCTTTCCGAGGGCGACCTTCAGGGTTTGAACTCTATTCTCGGAAGAGAGGTCAGGCCCGTCCAGAGGTGGTTCGTGGAGGACGGCAGGGAGATCATGGAAGCTGCCAGAACAGGAGAAGTCGCGCTTGTCACGTACGGCGACCCGCTTATCGCGACGACCCACAGCGAGCTCCGCTCAAGGGCCGCCAGAAATTCGATAAAGACCGCTGTGCTGCACTCTGCATCGGGCATCGCATCCATAATGGGCGAAACCGGCCTGCACGTCTACAAGTTCGGCAGGATGGTCACGATGATGTCAGAGCCCCAGTCGGCAATCAGCGTCTACAGCACCATTTTTGAAAACCTGCTTGCGGGCATCCACACGCTCATTTTGACAGAGTACAGCCACGACGAAAGCAAGGAGCCGTTCTTCCTTGATCCCGCTTCTGTGTTCAAGATGCTGCTTGATGTTGAACATGACCAAAAGCACCAGATCTTTTCCGACAGTACCTTTGCCGTGGTTGCCTCGAAGGTCGGCATGGCAGACCAGAGGATCGCGTCAGGCAGGGTCGGGTCGCTTGCAAAAGTTGATTTTGGCGCCGGCCCCCACTCTGTGATTGTCACCGGGTCTTTGCACTTTACCGAAGCTGAAGCGCTTGTGGCCTTGACAGAAAGCATCGACGAGCCGGCCGACAATTCGCAGAATGTCAGGAGGATTTCGGTGCAGATGGTCGAGCGCTACGCGCCAAAGGCCAAGCAGGCGGTGCAGCAGATGCGCGACATCGTCAGGCAGGACGCCGGCAGCAAGGGTATGTTTGAAGTTCTTGACAACGCCGAATACTACATCGCAGACGCCGAGCGGTTCCTGCGGCAGGCCAAGTTCGAGCTGGCTGTTCTGAGCATCGGCTACGCGGAAGGGCTGGTTGACGCGCTGCGGTTCCAGAAAGGCATCAACCCGTGGGAAACCCGTGGTTGACATATATATGAGAAATAGAGATGGACAGGCGTGTCGGAAGAAGGCTTTAGGCTGCTGTCCGAAGGCAGGGTGCAGGATTTCAACAGCTGGAGGATGAAGAACCTGACTGGCAAGCTGGACTTTGCCGGCAAGGACCTGTCCGGCAAGAATATCGCTGGCGCCTACCTGAACGGCGTTGTTGCAGACAGGGCAAACTTTTCCCGCGCAAACATGACCGGCGCCAACTTTGTGCAGGCGAGCCTGAACGGCGCAAATTTTGAGGGGGCCGACCTGACTGAAGCGCTCCTGATGTACACAGAGATGAAAGAAGCGCGGCTTGCAGGCGCCAACTTGGCAAAGACCAACCTGATGTGGACCAACCTGCAGAACGCCGACTTGACAGGAAGCAGGATGTCGCAGACGGTGCTTGTCGAAGCGAACTTGCAGAACGCCAGGGTGACTAGTGTCGACAAGGCTGGCGCATACCTGAAATATGCCAAGCTGGACGGCACGGCGTGGTTTGAGCAGGTCGCGGAAAAGCAATAATAAGATTTTGTCCAAACGTTCGGATCAACCGTTATATTCATTTCTGGCGAACTTGCGGTCATGGCTGCAGGTGCCAGTGTTCTCGTTTTTAGCCGCCGGCCCCCATTTCCAAAGATTTATTAATTATCAAAGAACCCTTTTCTCTTAGTATGTCTGGAGCTCCTCCAGCCGGAGGAAAGGTATCTCGGCGTGACTTCCTAAAATTAATGGCAGCCGCCGGTACCGTCATGACGTTCGCGCCCTTTGTCGACTGGGGCAAGTTCCTTCCAAACCCTGCAGGCAATGTGGGCGAGAGGGTGAAAGCGCAGCTGGTCAACGGCGACATTGTCAACATTAATACTTTTGACGTCAACACCTCTGACGTAATCATTTACCCCAGAAGCGAAGACGAAGTTCTGAACTCTGAACCGTTCAGGACGTGGCAGATTATACGGCTACCAAAGGAGCTTGGCGGCGACAAGAACGACGCTTCTGCATTCAGAGCATACAGCATGGTTTGCCTGCATCTCTGGTGCCTGTGGAAATACTGGCCGCAGGAAGGCAGAAAAAGGGGCGAATGTCCCTGTCACGGCAGCATGTATGACCCGTTGACTGGCAAGGCTTTTGCCGGGCCGGCGTCGCTGCAGGGACCGCCGTCAAATGTGCTTCCAAGGCTTGACCTTGAAATGGAATCCAATGGAGACATTGTAATATTGCCGCCGAGATGGGATCCGAATGGGAATGGTATAGTGGGATATGGGCGCTACCTTAACGTATGAGAACAGTTTTGTAAGATTCGTCCGGTGGGCGTACGCCGGCGTAGACCGAACTATATTCATGGGGATGAAATTCACCTTCCCCGGAAGGTTCGTCAGCCCGCTGGGCTTCCTTGGCATGCTGACGTTTGTCATATTCATCATTCTTGGCGTCACCGGCGCGCTGCTCATGCTGTGGTACGAGCCTATACTTGACAGGGCGTGGAACAGCGTCGAAACAATCAACGACACCATCCCCTACGGCTTCCACATACGTAACATCCACTATCACGGCTCAAACGCGATGGTCATGATGGCGCTCTTGCACATGTACTATCAGTACTTTAGCGGGCGCTACAAGATCAGAAACGAGATACTGTGGGTGACGGGTGTAATAATCGGCGTCTTGACAATCCTCGAGGCATTCACCGGCTACGACATCATATTTAGCGAGCGCGCGGAACTGGCGATTTCCATTGCGGCGTCGCTCACCAACTCTATACCCATCATGGGACCGCAGATGAGAGAGGCGTTCTTTGGTGCCGGATTTCATGATTTCATCCTGAGGTTCTACACGTTCCACGTGTTCATGCTGCCAATCGCGCTGCTGGGATTGATGCTGGTCCACTTCCCCAGGTTCATGGTATTTGACGTGCCTATGGTAATGGCAATCTCGGGCGCGATCACGATCACTGGCGGAGTCTTCCCCGTAGGGCTGGGCCTGCCTTTCGAGCCAGATCAACCGCCGGGTATCACTGTCCCCGAGTGGTACCTGACAGGCCTGTACGCGTTCCTGCGCACGATGTACGACAAGTTCGTCACGGGCGTCGCGTGGCCAGGGCTCTTCATATTTGCACTGTTGATCGTCCCGTTCGTAGACAAGTACAAGAAATTCTCCTGGAAGGACAGGCCCATAATAACTGCGCTAGGAATCACCAGCCTTGCGCAGATAATCGTCACCACGTACTGGGGCTTTTACATCGATCCCGACATCGACAAGGCGCTGCTGGAGAGGCTCGTCATCGACCCGATATTCTTCTACCTAGTCATGATACTGCTCGTGCCGCTGTCGTTCGGCTTTAGCTACATGATGATCAAGCTGGCAAAACACGCTGAGGCAAACGCCAAGCTGCAGCCAAAGAAGGTGGCAAAGAGCGCGATAAACATCTCTCAAAAGTGGATCTACGTCCTGTTCGTGGTGCTCCTTGCGTTCCAGGTGTACCTCAACATCGCGGCATACTATGCGATGTTGCAGGGCATGAAGAACTACTCGCTCTTCATCGTAGGCATAATCATGCTGGTCTTTGCGGGCATGTTCCACATGTACAGGTACGGCAGGGCTCTTGCAAAGGCCCCGCCGCCAAAGCCTGTCCCGCCTGCGCCGTCAAAGCCAGCAGTCGCACCGGCAGCGGCCAAGCCGGCACCAGCTGCTCCGACAGAAAAGCCACTGGCTGCACCGCCGGCTCCAAAGGTCGGCTCTGAACAGGCGCCGCAGCTGTCGCAGCAGCAAAAGCAGGCAACCGCTGGCGGCGGCAAGTCGGCGCCAGCTGCAGAACACGCGCAGCCTGCAAGCAGGGATACCACCGACAAAAAGACTGCATGACAAAAAAGCTTTATATGTGAAAATGGAAAGAGTCAAGATCGAGTCATGGCGAACCACGCGGGGGGCATCAGCATTGTCACTTTCGTTGTAGCGGTTGCTGTAAGCATGGGCTACTACCAGTTCGTCTACCTCCCGGAGGCCAATGCAAAACCGATCCTTCCAGAAGAGTTTCTGAATCCAAGAGA
>DATFDX010000190.1:0-3484 GCA_035251875.1 Nitrososphaera sp.
GTTCAACCTAAAGGGCGAGATCGAGCACTTTAACGACACGGGCGACTATTACTACTCCTACGGCACGCAGGGCAGCAGGTCGTTCTACATCGGAGACGTGCTCTACACGGTGACTCTGAACAACGTGATCAAGATGAACGACCTTCAGAGTCTTGACGAGATCAACGAGCTGGAGATCGGACCAACAGGCGGCATAATAAAGTCCCCGACGCTCAAAGACGACACGCAGTAAGGCAGGATGGTAGCTAGGCTACCATTATGTCGAACTTGTAGACAAAGCTCCCGCGCTCGAACCACGAGGCCTGCACTTGGAGCTCGTAGTGGCCCTTGCCGAGGTTGATAAAGAACTCATTGTTCACGTCGTACGACTTGCGGAGCAGCTGTATCGTCCCGCCGTCCATGTCTCTTGCGATCACCTTCATGCCTTCCGCGGTCCTGTAGTCGGACGAGTCGAACCTGACGTGCGCGTTGCTTGCAAGCTGTATCGGCTCGGTATTGTTTGCCTCGTACTGTGCCACCGCGCTGCTAGAGTCTTCGTCGCCCTGCAGCACTACAAGCAGCATCTTGGGAGCTTCCCCGGGCGATGCAACCGTGGTAGTGTTGTTTGTGTCGTCGCCGCCGTTTACTGGAGAAGGAAAAATGCCGCCGATTGCGCCGGGAGCCAGCAGGAACACGACGCCTATGACGACAACCGCCCCGCCAATAGTAAAAGCTGCTATTATGCCCCGCTTGCTTTCTACCACACAATAGGGGGTATTGGAAATTATTTAAGAGATGTCAGTATAGTCTCTATAAAAAACTTACACTGTTAAATATACGAAAAGACCTGCCCGTGCAAGCTATCGCTTTACGGAGGCGCCCTTTATCTCGCTCAAAAAGCCGAGAAATGTGATGCCGTGCTCCTTCTGGCACTTGCTGCACACAAGCGTGGCTGACTGCTCGTTGTGACCCCCGACGACGCGGTCGATGTATTCTATGGTCTTGCCGCAGCTGCACTGGAACTTCCTTGGCGCCAACTAGTGCAGGATTGTTGCCGCCAGTATTATGTTTTTACAATGCCTGCCGACCTTGAGATTCATGACGAGCTGGAAGCGTGCGAATGGTTAGCTGGGGTTCACACACCTGTTGATATAACTCTGCGGCAAAGCCAGGCCAGATGTACAACAAGCAGTCGTGCCGGAAATGCGGCGCCCAGCTAGTCCCGCACTCGCTCTGCGGAGCGTGTAAGGAGCACAACAGCTGGGTATGCAACCAGTGCGGCAGGACCGAGGACTATGCGCACGTCAACTGCAGGCAAGAGCTCGTGGTCGCCAAGAGCTAGCTCCTGTTCATCCTCTGGTTGTACGCCTCGATTATCTTGGCAAGCGCCTCGTCTTCTTCCTTTACTGCAATCAGGAATTCCTCAAAGTAGCCGTTCTTTTTCAGCGCTCTGACCGTGTCGAAAAAGTCCTTGTTGTGCGCCTGTTCCATCTTTTTTACTTTGGGTACAAGCGCCCTGTCATGGGCGGACCTGACAAGCGCCTGCTGGATCAACAACCGGTCGTAGCGGCTTACAGCAAAATAGCGCCGGAAAATATTCATCCTCTCCTGCCCGTCTGCCTTGGCAACGTCTTCAAGGGAGAGGCGACGAACCGTCACGGCTTAGCAGCAAAATCCTGAAATAAAAATGCCGCTGTTTCAGTCGTCTTTTTCAGCAGCGTAGACCTGCTTTGGATCGGAATGGCCGCGCTCCTGTAGATAAGTCCAGTTCTTGCCGCATATCGCGCAGGTAATTCGCCTGTCCTTGGCAGAAAATTCAAGCTCATGGTGGCTGCACCGTATCTGGTAGTGCCGCTTGTGCGCCTCTATTTCCCTTAGCGTGTCGATGTGCCTGACAGAGTTTTCCGTCAATGAAAGAGCCTGCGCGGTCGTGATAATATATTCCATAACATTCTTTCTCATATGCTTAAGTAATTGGTGACTGCATGATCGCCGTACGTGATGGCACCGGACAAAAAACGCGAGATGCGCGACCTAATAGACGTAGCCGTGAAGAACAGGATCGACGCAAACCGGAGGTACATCGACGACGTGCTGGAAAAGATACAGGATCAGAATCACCAGTACTTTCTTGAAAAGCTCGGGAACGAGCTGCGGCAGATGGAGATCGATCAAAAGGTGGGAAACCTACGGGGCGCGACGCACCACCGGGTAATGGCCGAGGTATACAAGTCAATACTGGAAAGATGCTTTCGCTAGCCGGCTTTTCTATAGAATAATTCTTCGCAGGCGATATAAGCCTGCAGCTTGTTTTCCACTATGGATTTGACAACTGACTTTTTTCTTGCCGGAGCCGCCGGAGCAGAATGTTAAGTTGCCCAAAATGCAGTCGATACTGATAGTCGACGACGAGATGGACATTGTCGTGATTTTCCGCCAGGCGCTCAGCAAGTATGGCTACACCGTCTTTGGCTTCACCGACCCTACCCTTGCGCTTGAGCACTTCAGGTCAAACGCCAAGAATTACGCGCTTGTGATATCTGACGTGCGCATGCCGCATATGAACGGCTTTGAGTTTGCGTCAAGCGTCAGGGCGATCAAGCCGGATGCCAAAATAGTACTCATGTCTGCGTTTGAAGTAACAGACCTAGAGTTTTCAAAGTTGGAGATCAAGGCAAGCGACTTTCTTCGCAAGCCTGTTGACATAAAGACCCTGGTGCAAAAAGTCAGGGTGGCGATGGCGAACTAAAAATTATTATCCCAGCGGGGGATTGCGGAACTTGTGGCCGGCCGCAAAAATACAGAGACGAGCGACTTTGGGGTTTCAAGGCGCGAGGGCCACGACTCGTCCAAGTTTTACAGCCGCAAGTTGTACGGCAGCAGCAAGGACGGCCCTAGCCCTGCCATCGCGGAAAATGCCGTGCCGGCGGAATATGTTGACAGGGTCCTGTGGAAGAGCAGCGAAAAGATGGGCGAGCTGCCAGATTCCTGCATCCACCTTGCGGTGACTTCCCCTCCGTACAACGTGGGCAAGACCTACGACCAGGACCTTACCCTTGCAGAGTACCGGCAGCTGCTCAAGGCCGTGTTTTCAGAAGTATTCCGCGTACTAGTGGACGGCGGGCGCGTGTGCGTAAACGTAGCCAACCTTGGCAGAAAACCGTACATTCCACTCCACAGCTACGTGATCGCAGACATGCTTGACATCGGCTTTCTGATGAGGGGTGAAATCATATGGAACAAGGGTTCGAGCGCGGGCGCGTCGACCGCGTGGGGAAGCTGGCAGTCTGCTTCAAACCCTTCCTTACGCGACACGCACGAATACATACTAGTGTTTTCGAAAGGCTCGTTTTCGCGCCCAGCGGGCCAGAACACGATAAGCAAGGAAGAGTTTCTGGCGTGGACGAAAAGCGTCTGGGAGTTTTCTGCCGAGTCTGCAAACAGGGTCGGGCATCCCGCCCCGTTTCCTGTAGAGCTTCCCAATCGGTGCATCCAGCTCTACACC
>DATFDX010000191.1:0-3341 GCA_035251875.1 Nitrososphaera sp.
GCCCCGCCACCGCAAAGAGCGAAAGCGTCAACTACTTTTTCAAAAATGGCGAGTGGAAGAGCAAGTGATCATTTCAGCTGATTGATGACCGGCGAGTCGTGTATGGCCTTGCTGAGCTCCTTGTATTTCTTGTCGATGAACTCGAGCGACTCAGCCAGTTTTTTGGACTTGCCGTACTTGAACCTCACCAGCTCGCGGTGGCGCCAGTAGTGCTTGCCCTCCGATATCGACAGTGTCGTGAAATAGTCCGGGCCCTTTAATCCGTCAGGCAGTTTCACGCTGTACGGCAGCAGGTATTCGACGCTGAACCACTCGTCGCCGTCAGGGTAGTCGTTGCCGGTAAAGACGTCAAAGTAGAGGTGCAGGACGTCTTCGAAGGTCAGGCCGTCTTCCGGGATGTTTGGGTGCTTTACGCTTGACTTGTGGTAGTCCACCCTCATGAGCTCCGGCTCAAAGTAAGCCTTTATGATGGCCCGTCGAAAGACTTCGTTTGCCTCCTTAAGGTTCAAAGAGAGCTGTAGCAATGTGTGAAGATTATATAATCTTTCTATGGGCAAGTGTGCAAATTTTGCAAATTGTGAGGCAGGCGTACGCGCTTCCAGCCTTCCAGCAAGTTGGTTCTTTTATAGTGACTGATGGAGCGAAACTCCATTATGAATCAAAAAATCAAACTTTTCGAGCTTAGAAGCTCTTATCGGTTTTTGGCGCCGGAAAGGGCATGATCAAGGTCATGGGCCTGATAGTCGGCGCGATCTTCATGATGGCGTTTGGCGTCTATTTCCTGATGAACGCAAACCTGCCGGAGCTCGTCTTTCCGTTCTTTCAGCTGCCAAACATCGAATGGGGAGTCGTCGGGTTTGTCACGCTTGTCGGAGGCATCACCGTGTTTGGCACGGCTTTTGCAGCCAGCAAATTGAACAGGTAGAGCCGGGCGCAGTAGCGATCGGACAAAAGCTCAAAAGCTGCTAATAACCTAGTTAGTTCGTGGGCGGGCGTTCATCAGTACCCATTGTCATTCTGACATTTGTTGTGTTATTTTCGTTGCTGTATGTCTCGTCTGCTATCACGACCACGCGCTCGCCTGAAGCTGTCACTGTCATAATTCCACAAGGCTCGTCTAGTCCAAGTTCAGAGCATAACAACTTTGAGCCAGCAATTATCAAAGTCGTGATAGGTGGGAATAACACGGTCAGATGGGTAAACGAGGATGTAACAAGCGGCTCTGTAGTAGCAAACGACAAAAGCGATCCGGATTTTTACAATGCTACAAATAATGAGGAGGGTGGGCTGAAGACTCTGCTGGATCCCGGCATGACATTTGAGTTTACGTTCACAAAACCCGGAGAATTTGGCTATCATAGCGAGCCGCACCCGCACAAGCATGGAACTGTAATTGTCTTGGCGAATGAAAAGTAGCAGATCTTAAAGAACAGTGACCAGCGATTGTGCAATTTTTAGCTCGCAGCCGCGCTGCGGATAGTATAAATTGGCACCGCTTAAATGAAATTAGCGGGCGGGGGTCGCCTAGCCTGGCAGGGCGTGGGATTGCTAATCCCATGTCCGAAAGGACACGTGGGTTCGAATCCCACTCCCCGCGCTTTTTCCTATGCTTGCTCTCGCGAGGATGTCATTTTGCGCTGATCATTGCTTCTGCTGCGTCAAGAGTTTGACGAACAAGCCGCAAAGACGCAAGAACAGCTAGCCTATCCCAAGCAACCGGTATCTTTCACGTTCTACATCTGTCAATGGCTTTACCTGCTCTATTAGCTGCCAGCATACCGTTACCTCCCTCTTTGATATTTCCGACATTCGCTTTGCGGCTACCAGCCTGTTGCCGTCGCAGCTGTCCATTAATTTTATTATCCATTGCTTTTGCCAGTGATCCATTATTGCTGGACCGTACGTCTATCAACGCATTTTAGATTGAACTGTAAGAAAAATTGTTCATCTGATCAACTTTTCAAATATGCCATTCAGTGATGAGGAACCAGCTCCTTGGAAACGCCGAGATTGTGTGAAGTATCTCGCCTTGACAGCCATACCTGCGTCAGGAGCTGGCCCCACGGTCTGGCTGTCATTAGGCAATGCTCTCATGTACTCATTAGCCCTTGTCAAAACTGCTTTTGAGCAATCATAACCGCGTTAGAGTGGGCAGTGGCCGGCGTGATTCGTCTGGACCCGTGCCCAGCACAATTAATCTTCCAACCCGCTATTGTAATGGTGATGGCACTACCAGACACAAGAATCGATCTAGCAACGTACGAAGGCAAGTACCCGACTTCGCTTTTTAACAAAGGAGTCAGGACGCAAGACGAAGACCACGTGGGGCACGTGATAAAAGAGACAGCGACCAAGATAATCGTTGACGGCCACTTTGACTACAGGTTCGTGGTTCCAAAGGAAAAGATAGTCGCGGCAGGGCGCAACGTGATCCTCGGCTTGCTCTTCAAGGACGTACTCGCTTATAGGGTAAGCAGGAACGATCCTCTGCCAGAGGATTGATCCCTTTTTCCTTTTTGTAGTCTAAAAAAATTTAGGGGCTAGGCCTCGATCTCCTTTTTCGCCGTTCTTCTCTTGAGCACCAGCGCGAATGCGAGCGATGCTGCTGACAGCAGCCCTGCAGTGAGGAATACTAGATTATACGATCCGGGCGACGGGTACGACCCCTCGACGCCTGCAACCGTCTCGTGGTTCTCCATGTACACCCCTGCCAGCGCCGGGCCTATCGCCATCCCTACGAACAGCAGCAGCGCTCCCACCCCTACCGAAATGCCGGTGAACTCTTTTGGCGATGACGACACTACCAGGTTCCACGTTGCAGTCATTGTGAGCGACAGGCCGCTGGCGATCACGGCCAGGTTTGCAGATACTGCAAATTCTGTTGAATGGAACATTAGCAGCCCCAGCGCGCCGGCCAGGCTTATTATTCCGCCAAAGATCGCCGGCTTTACGCTCCCTTTCCTGTTTATGATAAATGGGGTGACGCTTGCAAACACCAGGAACATCACCATGAAGGGCAGCTGCACGTTTGCGGCGGCCACCGCGTCCCCTCCGAATCCAAGCGGCGCCGGGCTTCGGACCAGCTGCACTATGGTCGGGTATATCATGAACATCGTGATCCCGCCGGCAATCAGCAGTATGTACGACGGCAGGAGGACCTTGTGCCTAAGCAGCTTCAAGTTGACAAACGGCGGCACGATCCTCTTTTCCAGTACGACAAAGGCGGCCAGCGAAATCGCCGACAATGCGAAAGCGGTCCCTATCAGCGGCAGGTTTTCAGGGCTCATACCTATCTGTATGAGCGTAAGCGCAACCAAGAACGAGGTTATCGTGGCAGAAAG
>DATFDX010000192.1:0-7425 GCA_035251875.1 Nitrososphaera sp.
CGCGCGACCTTCCTGGCTGCTCGACCACTGCCTGAGCTCGTTTGCGATGTAGGCTTCGGGTGCTCCTCCGCCTGCGACTATGGCAGGGTGCTCCAGCACGTCCTTCATGACCATCAATGCGTCGTGCATCGACCTGTCTGCCTCGTCTACGACCCTCTGCGAGCCGCCCCTAATCAGAATGCTGACTGACTTGGGGTTCTTGCACCCCTCGATAAAGACCCATTTGTCTGTTTCCACTTTTCTTTCTTCGACAAGGTTCGCTGCGCCCAGGTCCTTTGCGGTCAGGTCGTCAAGGTTGTTGACAATCCTAGCGCCGGTTGCACGGGAAATCTTTGTCATGTCCGACTCTTTTACGCGCCTTACCGCCAGTATATTGGCCTTGGCCAGATAGTGCTGGGCAATGTCGTCAATCCCCTTTTGGCACAGGACGACGTTTGCGCCAGACGACTTGATCTTGTCGACCATCGACTTTAGCATGCGGTTTTCCTCTTCGAGGAACATCTGCATCTGCTGCGGGTCTGAAATCCTGATCTCTGCGCTCATTTCCGTCTTTTCGATCTCTAGCGCCGAGTTGACGAGGGCGATCTTGGCGTTCTCGATCTTTTTTGGCATGCCAGCGTGCACGACTTCCTTGTCAAGGACGAGGCCCTTGATCAGTTTCGTGTCGCGCATGGATCCGCCTGCCTTCTTTTCCACTTTGATGTCATCGAGGTCCACCCTGTAGCCGCCGTCTATCTTTTCCGCGATCTGCTTTGTCGATTCAACTACGATCTGCGCCAGAACCGGGCTATCGTCTGAGACTAATTTAGAGTCCATGCTGGTCCTTGTGATCTTTAGTAGCATGTCCTTATCGGCAAGGTCCACCTTGACTGCGATCTTTTCCAAGAGCTTCAGCGCCTGCTCTGCAGCCGCGTTGTAGCCGTCGACAATGACTGACGGGTGCACGTCCTTGTTGATCAGCTCTTCAGCCCTTTCCAAGAGTGCGCCGGCGAAAACGACGGACGACGTGGTGCCGTCGCCGACTTCGTTGTCGACAGACTTGGCGACCTCCACCATCATCTTTGCCGCCGGGTGCTGAACGTCGATCTCTTTCAGTATCGTTGCGCCGTCGTTTGTTATTGTCACGTCGCCGAGCGAGTCCACGAGCATCTTGTCCATGCCCCTTGGGCCCAGGCTAGTCTTCACTATCTCTGCGATCAGCTTTGCCGCCGTGATGTTGTTTCTCTGGGCTTCTTTGCCCTTGCTTTCCTTCGTCCCTTCTCTTAAAATCAAAACTGGCATTCCGCCAGCGGTTGTTTGAATTGATGCCATACTCATGTATCACCTATAGAATAATTACACCATTCCCTATGCGTCTTTTATAGATTTTGACGCCAACTACATGCCGAGCTGCTTCTGCTTCTCGTTGAACTTGGCCCGGAAGCGGGGGACGTTTATTATGAACCTCTCATGCCTGCCCTCGCCCACCCGCTCAAGCCTGTCTTGCGCCTCGACTTCGAACATGACCCGCCTGCCCTCGACCGACACCACTCTTGCCCTGAGGGATACCTCCGCCCCGACGGGGGTGGCTGCGAGGTGCCTGATGTCGACTATTGTCCCGACCGAGTCCCACTCGGCATCCTTGACAAACTGTTCCTTTAGGAGGAGCCGGCAGGTCTCCTCCATCTCGGATATCATCGAGGGCGTCGACAGCACGTTCTCGCCCTCCCAAAGAAAGCTTGTCGTCTGGTTCGAGTCGACAGTTATCGTGCGCTCCTTCGTGGCGCCTATGCTGACTTTAAAATCCATGCCTTAACGAGCATGAGAGATTCTTTAAAACTTGTGCCTGCGGGCGTCCACCTTTTTCTCCTTCTCTTCCTTTACGTGGTGAAGCCTCTCCTTCTCGTGCAGGAACTGCTTGCCGCACATGTGGCATTTTATGGGGTGCGCCTTGTGCGCCTCCTTGGCATGCTCTACAAGCTCGTCGTAGCTCCTGAACCTGGCGTGGCAGTCGTCGCACTCGGTCTTCTCGCGGTGGAAAAAGCCCATGGGAAATAATGACAAATGCTGGCTATTAAGCTGGATCATAATAATAAAAGTAAAAAGAAAAAATCAGGCGCGATTAGCGTTTGCGCCTCATGCTCGAGGCAATCACGTAGGCCAGTCCTACGACCAGTCCAAAAGTCAGTGGTATCCATACTGGGAAAGCAGCCGGGTCTATTGATTGCTGTATCAGGGATTCGAACATACTACCGGAGGGTTTGTAAGTCTTAGTATATTAGATTTACTGTCGCGGGCCTGCTCAGGGCGCTTCTACGAAGATGCAGATATACATTAAATTACCCTTTCAAAGCATCAGGTAGCCATATGAAGATGCAGAAGGAGATGCGCAAGTTCTGCCCCAGGTGCAAGACGCACACCGTCCAGTCAGTCGCCCTTTACAAAAAGGGCAAGGACCGGAAAGTGGCAGAGGGCGCCCGCAGGCACGCCGAGGACAAGAAGGGCTACGGCGGCCAGAAATTCCCCGAACTAAAAAGGACCGCCAAGACCACGAAAAAAATGACATTACGCTATACCTGTAAGACATGCCAGTACAAGACGATGAAGCAGGGCATGAGGATCCGCAAGCTGGAGATATGACATGAAGCGCAACAGTATCATGGTACCAAAGCCAAAGAGCGCGTTCCTGTCTGTGCAGTGCGAAAAGTGCGGCGAAAAAGCTGTAGTGTTCTCGCACACCACCACGAACATCAGCTGCAAGTCGTGCGGCGAGCTTTTAGCAGAAAAGTCTGGAAGCCTGGCCATAATCAATGGCAAGGTCCTAGGCGCGCTGGACCAGTAGTTTTTCCGCCAGCTCCCACTCTTGTTTTGTGTTCACGTTGAGCGCGATCTCTTTTCTGTTCATCACGACGTAGCGCTCCTGCACAGTTTCGCCTGCAATGCCGGCGGTGTCAAAAACGGTGATGCCGGAATGGCAATACTTGTCGAACACCACGCTAGGCTTGACGCCGATATTTTCAACAAACCCCTTTTCAAGCACTATCGACACGGCCGGCTCCTGCCTGCTCTTGGCGGCATCGACAATGTCGTTGACGGCCTGCGGGTCCAGCAATGGAACGTCGGCCGGAACCACCACGACCTTTTCCGGCTTTAATTTCAAGAGCAGCCGCGACAGGTCCTGCGGGTAGCCCTCGCCAGCAGTCTCGACCGTCTCAATGCCTTTTGATTTCAGGAACTCTATTGTCCTTGGCGCATTTGGCGAAACCGCCGCGACGATGCGGCCAAACCTGCCCGAGCCGGCGAGCGCAGAAATCACGCGCTCGACCATCGGAACGCCGCCCACTTTTAGCAGCGGCTTTTCCGAGCCGGCCTGCATCCTGCTTGCCTTCCCGCCGCACATTATGGCAGCTATCAAAGGATCGTCATCACCGGTAACGACGTAAGCGACGACAGCACAATGAGCGACGACAGCCGGGTCATCTCGTTTGACGCCCCGAGCACGTCGCCGGATATGCCGCCAAAGCTCCTGCCAGAGACGTACTTCATGAGCCCTGCGATCGCAAGCGACACGCCCAGCGCGGCAAGGCCGGCGTAGCTGCTGGCAAGCCACACTATTGCAAGCATGATGCCAGTGGCGGCAGCTATCTTGCGCCTGTCCTTCATTGCCGCCGTAAAGGGCGAGCTAAAGCCCTCCCACGCAGACAGCCCCCTGTTTGCGAGGAGCACCATGACGTACTTTGCAATGACTTCTGCCGTCACGATGCTGGTGAGGATGGCAAGGCCGGACGTAAAGCCGGTGTGGAACACGATTATCATCCCGGCAAAATACATGACTAGCGCCGCGACGCCGGCAGAGCCGACTGCGGGGTCGAGCATCGCCTTGCGCTTTACCTCCTTGCCGCCCTTTGCCATCAGCCCGTCGGCAAAGTCTGCAAGAGCGTCGGTGTGGTGGACGCCGGTAATGATCACAAGCGCCCCGGTGACTAGCAGCCCGACGAGCAGCGGGTGCAAAAATGGCGAGATCCCAAGCGCCATCGCGCCGACTAGCCCGCCTATCACAAGGCCGGCGACCGGGAAGAGGTACATGTTCTTGGCCACGTAGTGGATGTCGTGGCTCTGCTTGCCCGCCGGCAGTATCGTCAAAAACGCGAGCACCGACTGGACCGGCCTAAGGAATGCCAAGGAAAAGCCTCCACCAACCAGCCAGATAAAGGATTGAAATCATGGGGGCAGACACGCCAATGCAAAAGAGGAGCGTCGTGAGCTTCATTATGGATATTGCCGCCTTGCACTTCTCAAGCGACGCCGGCTCCTGCCCGTCGCCGAGGGCGTAGTGGCCTATCTTTTCAAGCCGGACCCGGAGCGCGCCGGCCATCGTAGCCATCGGGTAGCCGGCGTTGGGGCTGAACGTTTTTGCGTGGTCGCGCTGGAGCATGCTGAGCGAGTTCTTCCAGTCCGCCCCCAGCATCTTGGCCGACGCGACCATCAGGAACGCGGTTATCCTTGCCGGGACATAGTTTGCCGCCGTGTCTAGCCTTGCAGACATCCAGCCAATGTCCCTGAAATGGTCGTCCTTATAGCCGACCATAGAGTCGAGCGTGTTTATCGCCCTGTATGCAAGGGCGCCGGCCGGCCCAAAGAGCGAGTAATAAAAGATCGGACCGGTGATCCCGTCGACAGTGCTTTCGCTCACGCATTCAATAGTCGCCGACAAGACGTGCTGCTCGTCAAGGTCATCGGTCCTCCTCCTTACTATCATGGACAGGTTCTGCCGCGCCCCTGCCAGGTCGCCGGCCTCAAGGCAGGACATGATTGCCCTTGCGTGCCTCTCCATGCCTCTAACTGCGATAGCGATCTTTAGTATTATGGCAGATGCGACGGCCAACGCGACAACGCCGGCAAGGTACATGCTTGCAAACACCAAGAAATGGACCGCTAGGCCGACCGCTCCCACAAGCAAGACGGCAAACGCCGCGCCCTTGGCTTTCTCCGCCTCTCCTTTGAGCCGGGGCACGCAATAGCCGACAAGCCGGCCAAGCCATGCCACCGGATGATATCGGTTTGGCGGATCGCCAAACAGCCAGTCAACGCCAACACCGGCGGCAAGCGCCGCAAGGAGAGCCAGCATCTACAGCCCCACGACCTCCGATATCCTTTCCATGTCGACGCTCTCTTTTATTGCCTTTGCGACGAGGTCTATCTGCCAGTTCCACGCCTCCCGCGGGACATCTGCCTTGGCGGCCATGCTGCCTACAAGCGAGTCTTCCTCGGGCAGGTTGAACTCTATCTTTGGGATGACCCCCAGGATCCTCTTTTTCGTCATCCTTTGCACTTCCTTTATCGCCGGCGCAAGGAGCGTGATGTCGCCCCTGAACTTGTTTATCAAAAACCCCTTGACAAGGCTCCTGTGGGCCGGCTTTAGCAGCTGCATCGTGCCCACAATGCTTGCAAAGCACCCGCCCCGCTCAATGTCTGCCACTATTATCACCGGCGCGCCGGCCTTTTGCGCAAGCAGCATGTTGGCGATGTCGTATTTCGCGATGTTGATCTCTGACGGCGAGCCCGCGCCTTCGATCACCACGATGTCGTTTTCGCTTCTCAGGCTGTCAAGCCCCTTGAGCGCATGGGAGAAGCCCTGCTGGAGCACAAACTTCTCATAGTACTCCTTTGCGTGCATCTCCGAGTAGAACCGGCCGTTCAGGAACACCATGCTCCGATACTCGCCCAGCGGCTTGAGCAGGATCGGGTTCATGCGGGGGTCTGGCTCCTTCCTCGCCGCCACCGCCTGTATCGCCTGGACCTGCGCCATCTTGGCGCCGCCGGCCGTGGAGAAAAAGTTGGACGACATGTTCTGCGCCTTGAACGGCGCCACCTTGTGGCCCATGTCTGAAAACAGCCTGCACAGCCCGATCGCCACGGTGCTCTTGCCGGCGCCGGACGAAGTGCCCTGCACCATTACGAGCTTGGCCTTAGCCATCAAATCCCTCCAGAGCTTTTATCAGCCGCAGGTTTTCTCTGTGCACCTTGACTGCAACTCTGACGTATTGAGAGCCCATGCCGGTGAAGGTGCTGCAGTCCCTGACAAGCACGCCTGTATTTTTCAGCAGCGCGTCCCTGAACTGCGCGGAATTCTTGCCCTGCAGGTCAACTAGGAAATAGTTTGCGTCTGATTCCAGCGGGCTGAACGACTTTAGCTTGCCGATATTGTCGTGCAAAAACTTGCGCTCTTTTCTGACGATCGCCCTTGCCCTTGGCAAATGCATTTTGTCTGCAAGCGCGGCGATTCCTGCCGCCTGCGCAAGGCCATTCACGTTCCAAGGGATCTTGTTCGCGGACAGCTTTTCCGCAAGCGAAGGGTTGCATACGCTATAGCCCACCCTCAGGCCGGCAAGCCCGAACGACTTTGTTAGCGACCTCAAGATCACGAGGTTGTCAAACTCCTCTATCATGCCCATCAAGCTGCTAGAGTCAGGATCGTCCACAAGCTCGATGAAACATTCGTCAAGTAGGATCTTTGTCGAGCTGTCGATATTTTCAATTACCTTTCTTATCTCCTTGGTGGCGAGCATGCCGGTGGGGTTGTTTGGGTTGCACAGGAACATCGCACCGGCCCCACTTGCCTTTTCAATTATTTCATCGGCGTCAAGCTTGAAATCATGAAGCGGAACAAACGTCACCTGCGTGCCGGCCTTGCGCGACGCAAGCTCGTACTCGCAAAATGTCGGCGCCGGGATCACCACCCTGCTTTTTGCAAACGCCTGCGCAAACCAGTAGATAATTTCCATCGCGCCGTTTCCCACGCTTATCCACTGTGGGTCTACGCGCAAATACCGCGACAGGCTCTTCTTCAGTTCGCTGCATTCTGGATCCGGGTACATCGGGGCAAGCAATTTTACATTCTTTTGTATGGCCGCTATTGCTTTTCGGGGCGTGCCGAGCGGGTTGACGCTAGAGCTGCAGTCGACCCTTACAAGGCTCGGGTTGACCGAATAGACGCCACCATGAGAGCAGGCGCTCATTTCCTTGCCAACAGCCTCTTGCCCCATTCCAGCAGCCCATTGGCGCCCGCTATATTTAGAATGTTTGTACATCGAGCTGTGCACGCCTGCCAAAAGGACAAGGGCGCGTGCGCGCGTTTCCAGTGGAGCATGTGGAACTAATTCTTTTATACCACATACACATGCGCGTTTCCACCAGTTCCAGTGGAGACGCGTGCGCGCTTCCAGCCTTCCAGCAAATTAGTTCTTTTATAGCTGCTCTTTCCGGGTATACGGGAACTTTTTACCAGCTTGCGGGTATTGTAACATGTTAAAACATGGCATACTCCCTCCCCCTCCGGTGCCGCCTGCGTTATAAGCGATGCCGCCGAGCTCGCCGCATGGCTTATGGACAGAGCATCCAGTTTTCCTGCTCGAAATGCAACACTATTCTAAAAGAAACAATGTC
>DATFDX010000193.1:0-3558 GCA_035251875.1 Nitrososphaera sp.
GGTCGTTTCACTTGTGGGCTACACGAGCTCCGGCAAGACCACCCTGTTCAACCTGCTCACCAGCGAGAACAAGCAGACCTCCAGCAGCCTGTTTACAACTCTTTCAACAACAACCAGGGCACTGAAGGTTGACGATGAAGGCAGCAACAAAAAAGGAGACATGCTGCTTACGGACACTGTAGGCTTCATCAGCAGGCTGCCGACATACATGATTGACGCATTCAAGTCTACGCTTGAGGAATCTCTGAGCGCAGATCTCATCCTGCTCCTGATTGACGCGTCAGAAGACATCCAGGAAATCAGGATAAAGTATACTGCCTGCTGGCAGATACTCGAAGAGCTGAAGGTGGACAGGACCAAGGTCCTTGTGGTTTTTACCAAGTTTGACAGGCTGCCTGCTCCTGAAGCAGAAGCCGCGGTTGAACAGATTGCCAAGTATCTGGGAATACCAAATCAAATTGCCATATCGTCAAAAAGCGGGTATGGGATACACAAGCTAAAGACAGCGATCGGCCAGCGCATCAATCTAGTTACAAGCGCCTCCCATACGAGACGGGTTTAGGCGCATACAATACGCAGTATTAAATACGGATGATGTCGTAGGATAAGCAGTGAAAAGAAGATACTCAGGCAGCGCTGGCGGCGGTAAATGTGAATGCATCTGCCATAGCAGGCCAAACACGGATTATTGTGGATACTGTGCGCCTTCGCACAAAAGATTCAATTAATAATACGTTTTTCCTCCATTTTTGAGATATGCGTAAAGCTCGGTTTAATAGTCCCATCAGCACAGTAATACTGGTTATTTGTCTGCGATTAAACAGGAACTATTAACTGTCAAGCAACGCCAAGAGATAGAGTCCCGTCTCGCCAATTACAACATCCCGCTACAGATCTTTCAGATGGTTGCGGAAAAATGCGAATGCACCATTGACGTCCACGCCAGAAAAGACCTGCCGAGAGGGCCCAAAATACTGGCCCTGCTTGCTGGATTGAATGATAAATCCATACTCTTGCTAAAGCAAATGTTTCTTGATTGCGAAGACTCTTTTTCAAATTTCAGGTTCGCAGTATTTCTATCATCCAGGTTCAGCCCGATGTCGCACAAATTCGTAATGGATTCCAAACTTGACGGTGGCAAATCAAAGCTCAGCCATGCTGTTGACATTTGCATCTACAGCCGGCAGACAGAGGACCTGGTGGCGGTTGGGATGCAGAACAAAGACACCGACCAGCGCGCTTCAAACAACAAGTCATTGCAGAAATTCCTGACAGTTATAGAAGACCTCCGCACTGCCCACCCGAATATGCAGGGAGCTTACTATGCATCTTCATACGGTTACGAGATCGACGATCCATCGGCTTGGGCAAAAAAAGCAGGCAGCGTGAAAAAGAAGGACAGCAATGACAAAACAATGGAGATCAAGCTGTTCGAATACAAGGACAAGATATACTTTGAAAGTAAATCTCCTTCTTACCGCCTGAAGTAACTATGCCGAGCTGTCAATCGCATCCATGATTACCTGCGCGGCATGGGCGCCAAAGTTAGTCTTGCAATAGTTCTCATTTTTTAATTTCGAGTCCAGCTTGCCATTTCTGACCAGATCCGACACCCTGTTTACCGCGCCAAGGTAATTCATCGAAGACTTCCACGTAAGTATGATTTCACATTTATCGCAAACGCTAGACTTTGCGTTGGTTGCATACACGATGTCGCAAAAAGTGCACTTGTTGTACACCATTGACTTGCCAGCCCTCGGGGCGCCTATTCCAAAGTGGACCGTGTTAAAGCAGTTGATGCAAAGGTGTTTTCCGCAATTTAAACAGGTGTGATATTCTTCGCCTTTTCCACACATCTCACAAATTGCCAAATGATCATGTCCTGGATTTTACTTTCTTCGAGCACACGTCGCAATATTTTTCTATCATGGTGACGCCATCGCCCACATCAAAACAGGCTTCCATGGTTGCCAGATTGCCGCACGTCGAGCAGTGCTTCAACTTTTTTTCCTTGGGGCCATGCACGAAAGGTTTTAGCGAGATCAGAGATTTTACCATTATTACTTCAAACTCCCAACGAGCGCAATTATCAAAGACACAGCGATTATTGCTGCTCCAACAACCAAGAATTTGGTATTATTGCTGGTCATCGTCTTTTAAGGTCATTCGAGCCATAAGAACGTACTTGATCTTGAGCGCAGAGCGCTTACTAGAACACTTTTCGGGCTAGCTTAAAACCGGTTTGGACAATCCTTACAGATGAAAAGATTTGCGCTGGCCGTCCTAGCGCTAGCAGTAATCGTCATTATGCCTGCCAGCGCACAGAGCGGGGTTCCTGTAAAAAATGCCCTCGTAGTGGTCAGCGCGCAGGACGACGTAATCTTGCAGTCGGTGCTTGCCGCCGGGGGCTCGCCTTCCAGCGTGTTGAACACGCTTGAAACTGCAGAGGAGCTGCTGTCTGCATCAACGCCCCACGTGTCGACAGACGCAGCCGGCCGGTTTGCGCTGGACGCGCCCTTGAGCCCAGGCACCTACAATGTTACAGTGTTTGCGCCCGGCTTTGTGGCAACGTCTGACGGCGTGGCAGTGGACGGCAGCGGGGCGGCCACTAACATGACGATCTTTATGCAGCAGTCGGCGATGGTATCTGGGCGCGTCACTGACGAGCAGGGCAGGCCAATACCAGGCATCGTAGTTGCGGCGTCAAGCCCACACTCTGTCAATTACGACATTACAATGGACGACGGGGTTTTCGTCCTTGACAGCGGCCTAAAGACCGGCCTGCACGACATTTACGCATTCAAGCCCGGTGTCGATGTTGCCCGGCTCCAAGGCCTTCTCAACAACACCGAGATCGGCATGCTTGAGAACAAGGTTCCGCCCCTCTTCAAAACAAACGGCGCAGGCTATGTGTCGCACGTCTCGGTCGTGCAGCTAGAGCAGGGCAAGCTCACCACGCTGAACGTGCAGCTAAAGGACTCGCACGTCATATCCGGCAGGGTGACGGACAGCGCCGGCGGCGCCGTGCCGGACGTGGCGGTGTTTGCGTTTGACGGCAGCGGCGCCATGGTCGACGCCGCCGCGGTGACAGATTCTGACGGGCAGTACACTCTTGGCAACGATCTGGCGCCGGGAACATACACCATAGTCATCCCGCCGCTTTTCAGCAAAGGCTATGCCCCGGCCAGCGTCGCCGTAACTGTGCCGGGAGAAAATGCAATTGATTTTGCGCTGGACAAATCCGGCACAATCGGCGGAAGGGTGGTTGACGCTAATGACAGGCCGGTTGCAGGCGCCATGATCTTTGCGATATCAAAGGGCCTGGATCTGGACGACACGCAGCTCGCCAGGTTCCTTGCAGCCGGCGCGGCCGCTGCAAAAACCGATCAGGACGGAAGATTCATCCTTGATAGCGGTATCGGCAACGGCACATATACCGTTACGGCCTCTTTTGGCAGCGTGCCTGTAAGCGGCTCTGTCGAAGCTCAGCCTGGCAGCGAGGCAAACATCATTCTTGATTTTGTAGAAATGATCACGATAAAGGGCAAGATGACCGAC
>DATFDX010000194.1:0-13063 GCA_035251875.1 Nitrososphaera sp.
GACATTGTAGTAGTCACCGGCGCCATACCGAGCGGATCCATCACGTTGATGCCCAGGACCTTTGTATCCGGGCCGACGCACTTTTCAAGCATCTCGGGGTGCGCGAGAAAGATCTCGTCGCGCCGATAATCCTTCAAGAGCGCGCCTTCGATTCTTCGAAGGCCGCACTGCGCAACCTTGACTCCGCCGGTGTTATGGTCGGTCTCGACGCTCGGGCAGAACAGCTTGTCAAAAACAAATTCGGGGACAAGTTCGTACGGGCCGCATGCTATGAAACCATAGAGGAAGTTGCCCCTGTAGTTGGTCATTAGGCTGCGGTCAGCAGTCAAAACGATACGTTTGCCGCCTGATGCTACCATGCTATATGGATCACTTATTCGAGTGCGTCTGGCTATAAATCTATTTTCATTGGTTTGACCTATGTATTATTACTGAGTCTCATAACCTGAAAAGCTTACGTACTCTTATTGGCAGCGTTACCAGCAGATATTCGTGAATCCCAATTACCTTCTTATGGTTACTTCAGGAAGTGTGAGGTGCCTTACTCTCTATCAAGTTAACTAATTTTGCTATCGTTATAGGCTTTTCGATAAATGAATTTGGTGGAAGGTTTGGGAACGCAAGTTCTACTTCTTTTTCATAGATTGCAAAGGCTGTTAGGAAAATTTCTTCACCGTGTCGTCCTGCTTGCGTATCAATTTGTAAACTTCAAATCCACTTAAGCTAGGCATGCGAATATCGGTAATTACAGCATCGTAACGATATGGTCTGAATTGTTGTACGGCTTCAATAGGATTGGTAAAAGCGTCAACTTCAAACCCGTTCCGTTCCAAGCCCAATGTGAATATTTGCAGTACGTCCTTCTCGTCGTCCACCAAAAGAATTCTTGGTTTATCAATCGGCATTATGCAACTGTTTCCTTCTACACACGCCGCACTAATTAAGATGCTGTGCGAGCCATATTATCTGTAGATTCTGGGTTATTATCCCAGATGACTGGTAAAAAAGAACCGTTTCTATACATAAAATGGCTCTAGTAACTTAACATAGGGCATATTTTACTAGGGAAGATATATCGTGTCTCCTACCAACACTCTGCATTAGTAGAGGCCCTTCCGGTGGCCTTTTGACAGTATTAGCTTTAGCTTGGCATGGTCGAGCATATTAAGGGCGTCGGAGAGAGTCGCCCAGCGAAAGTCGGCGTGCTCTTCGGATATCTTGACCTCCCTTGTGGGCGTGGTTGCGAAATAGAACGTGACCTCTTTCTCTGACTTCATCCCGTCGCCACGAAAGTACGAGTAGTTTATCTTGCCGATGTACGAGTGGATGTCGAGCGCCTTGATGCCGGTCTCTTCGCGCACTTCCCTGATGAGCGTCTGGATCTCGCTCTCGCCCCTTTCCTTGTGGCCCTGTGGGAATCCCCAGTAGCCGCGCCTGTTCCTCAATAGCAGGAACTCGGCAGACTCGCTATCTTCGAATGAATTCCTGTACTTGATCACGGCGCCTATGGATTGCTCAAGAGCCACGCTATACCAACATCAGGAGCCAATGGCAATTATAATATTGTTTTTCTGCTTAAACCTATTAATATCGTTATAAAGACCTGAACTGCTACAGGGCCGGTCGTCTAGTCCGGTAGGATACGGCATTGGCATTGCTGAGGTCGTGGGTTCAAATCCCACCCGGTCCACTCTCTATTCCTACCAGCTCTTCCGTGATCTCGAATGCGACTTTTTTCCGATAAAAGATCTGGTATTTCCGGAAAACCGACCTGCTTGCAGGATCGTAGCCGACTGCGACTATCTTTCTGAACGTCTCAAGGCCGTGACTGGCGATTATCGTGCCTATGCCGGACTCTTGCCTCTTTATCTGGCTCGTGACCTTTGCCGGCAGGTTGCGCGTGAAAACCTTGCTGCGCGCCCGGATGAGCACTTTGCCCGCGTCATTCAGGATAAGCGACTGCCTCGTGATCGTCTTGGCTTTTTCCTTCTGTTCCACTACCTTGACCCTGACCGTAGAGCCGGTAAGTATGCTCAGGACCTGCTCGACTGTCCCGGTTTCCGCCAGCAGGACCTTTTGGGCCAGCCCAACGCGGACGCCGGCTCGGGATTCGAGCTCGGCAATTTTCTGCAGCATAAAGCTGCCAAAGTCGCCCTTTTTTAGAACCGTGCCTGCCACAGGAGTGGTATCCATAGGCATCATGAAAAGATTGCCCTGTAGGCTAGCATTGCCAGGGCGAACGCTATGGTGCCGAGGCTGACGGCCTTGAGCCCCCTCTCAAGCCCCTTTGCGCGCTCGGGGTCGCTGCCGCTCTGCTTTAGCTGTTTGTAGGGCCGGGACATCCTGATCTCGGCATAGCTGGCAAGACCCGTCAGACTTGCAACGCCCAGCGCAAGAATGCTTATCGAGTCTACCTGCATGACGTATCCTGCCAGAGCAGGCAGGGCTCCCCACGACATTGCAAACCAGAAATTGTTGTGGAAGCGGCCGCCAAATATTTCAAAGTTGTACGCAAACAAAAAGAACCCTTCGAGCGCGGCAATCACTGCCAAGAGCGGGGCAAAGAACACGATGTAATAGGCGCCGATCGCATAGGCCGCCGCCAGAGTGGCTGCCATCAGCACGAGAAGCTGTGTCTTGCTAAAGTAGCTGCCCCATGGCTTGGCCTTTTTCGACCCGAGGCTGTCTGCCACGTGCGCAGAAACTCCGAGGGCAAGCGCGTAGATCAGCGCGATCGCGCCGACCCTGTCCCACGCTATCTCGCCGGCGAGCATCGAGCCGATAATCGTGAATGAAACGCACATGCCTGTGTAGGGCAGGAACAGCAGGCCCACAAATACGCGGAACCTGGTAGGGCCGAACCGGGGGACGAACCATTCGTTTATGCGCGTTTCTTTTGTAGTTGTCATGGCTTTTCAGCAGACACTATGGCGGCAGTGCCTGCAGTATGGTACCTGCAGTTGACGTTTCGAAATCCTCTGCTTTCGAGGGCGTTTGCAGTCTGGCCGGCCCAATCAGAATTTTTGATTACGCCGTCCAACTGCTCAAAGACGGCTTTCCACGACGCGACAAATCTCCCTGCCAGCCTTAGCAGTGCAAAGTGGGCGTTCCAGAGGCCGCGCATGGCGCCACCGGGATAGGTAAAATCGTGGAACACTGCGACGCCGCCGGGCCTGAGCACGCGCCAGCATTCGTCGACCACCCTCTCAACATCTACATACTTTGCCAAGTACGACGAAGCGACTGCGTCAAATGACTCGTTTCTGTAGGGCAGCACTTCAGCCGTGCCCTGGGCAATGGCTGCCCGAAGGTTGCGTTTTGACGCGCGCAGGTACTCAAAAGTAAGGTCGATGCCGACCACGCTCTTGCCCGCGCCTGCCAGCATTGAGTACAGGACGCCTGTGCCGCAGGCAAGCTCGAGTACAGAGTTGCCGCTGCCTATGGCTTCCAGGATTTTCCGCTTCCACGCAGAATCCCGGCCAAATGTAGCCAGACGCGCGACAGAGTCGTAGCTGCCGGCGTTGGCCGGTGTAAAGAACTTTCTCGCGCTTGCGTGGCCTTCGTGGACAAGCATCGGTACTGATATGGAAATACTTGCTATTATGTATTGAACAAAAGTAAATCAATGCCTTTACGCCAATAGCACTTGGCTTGTATTTCGTGAACTGGCAGCGCGAAGTGTCCGTGGAGGAACTGAACGGGCAAAAAGTCGTTGTAAAGCGGAACAAGCCCACGAAAGAGTTCCACGAATTCCTGCTGATCTACATGTATTCGCTGATCTCGACTCTGCTTGCCCACCCGTCTGCGCCGCCAGCGTTCAGCGAGATCATGAGAAATGAGGGCCGTGACATGCGAAAGAGCCTGGAAAAAATTGGGATATCTACGCCGGAGCTGATTTCAATTTCCGACGTCGACCTTGTTGAAGAATACATCGAAGGCGGCGATCTCTACAGGGCGTTTGCTTCTGGCCATCCTGCCGTGCTCGCCTTTGCCGCCGGCTGTCTGACTGGCAGAATGCATAGGGCAGGCTATGCGTTTGTCGACAACAAGGCGCAGAACTACCTTGTCAGGGGCGACTCGGTCGTCAGGACGGACTTAGGGTTCATACAAAAGAGCAGGGCGCAATACGCAAGGAGCATGGACATCGGCTCGTTCCTTGCAAGCGTCATGGACCTGGGCAGGTACCGGGAAATTGAGAGGGCTTTTTTTGACGGGTATGTGTCAGAGTCCGGCCGCAAGTTTTCCTACATTTCGATAATCATCCGCAACGTCCTTTCGCTCGGCTTTTCGTCAGACAGCAAAACGACCCTCAGGAACATGGTGCTTGACGCCACGCAGCTGATAGAAGCCTAGACGGGCGGGAGCTCGGCCTTTTTGTCAAAGCCGCCTGAGCCGAACTTGCAGTAAAAACACTGGTCGGACTGCATGTAGGTCAGCTTTTGTATCGATATCGCGCCCAGCTTCAGCGCAATCTTGGTCATGAAGCGGTACTTTAGCGGCATCGACGGTATGACTTCATTGAAATACACGTCGTAGTGGTCAGGGCAGAACTTGAGAGTGACCTGGGTCCTCTGCCGATATTCTGGCGACACGTCCTTGTTGTTGTCGCTCAGGGCCTTGGCTACGTTGATCTGCTCCCTTACATACTCGTGCTTTGGGCACGGACAGTCCTTGCCGCCAGGATGCTTGTATGCAGGGGTGTTTTTCCAGTCAAAGTCTGGAAAATCCCTTTCAAAATCATCCATCGGCTGCCACTACGCATTCTACTCTTATAAAGATGTAGGGGTGATAGTCATTGTTGAGCAGCAGTAAAATGGATGCTTTTTACCCGTACATGGGTGTGCAGAATGACAAAAAATATATTTTTGGTGTTATAACACTCCGTAAGCAACGTGGTACGAGACAGTGAAAATGGTGGCAGTGCAATATTGACCGCAACAACCGAAAATGGCAACGACTCTGATCCTAACCTCAAGACCCTGCTGGAGTTCAAAAAGGCTGTTCTTGAAGAGCAAAAGACAGGCGAGAAAAAGATCGAGGAGATAAATACCAGCCTGGAAGGCGTCAAGAAGAAGATAGACGAAGAGAGGATCCAGCTTGACGACCTACGAACCAGGCTAAAGCAGGTAAACGAGGAAAAGGACGCAGAATATCCAAAGTTCATGGAGCTGAGGAACAGCCTGATAGAGACCAAGAACCAGATGAAGAGTCTGGACGACAAGGTCAGCCCTGCTGCGGCAAAGTCGAGAAAAGAGCGGAGCGACATACACAACCTCCAGAAGACGCTCGAGCAGATAGAGCGCGACATACAGACAAAAAAGCTGTCCAAGGACGAGGAGCGCAAGCTCGTCGCCAGGACAAAAGAGATCGCGACAAAGCTGCACGCGCTGAAAATGATGCACAAAAAAGAGGACCGCTACCGCACCATGTCAACGCAGTACGACCACCTAAAGGATCAGGTTAACCGGATTTTCAGACTAAAAGAAGAATACGGGAGCAAGATAGGCAGGCTGAAGGAAAGCCTGGACACCCTCATAAACCAGAGAGAAAGCCTATACGAAGAGCGCAGGCAGGTCATCCACACGGTAAGGGAGGCCGGAGCAAAGCTGGAAATGATAGAGACTCAGCTGAACGCGATCGCGTTCAAGAAATCGCGCATGCAGGCCGCAGAGCACCGGCACAGGAGGCAGAGGGAGACTGACGACCGGCGGGTGGCGAGGCAGGAAGCGATACAAGAGCGCGTAAAGAGGGACAAGGAGTACCAGGAAAGATGGAACACGCTGAAGGAAGCCGCGCTCAAAAAGATGTCAAGCGGCGAAAAGCTCACGTTTGACGAAATGAAGCTAATATTCGGCGACGCGGGTTCTGACTGAGATACGTTTTTGTGCCCGGCATATGTAACCGCTCCAGATGCCAGAGAGGATAGAATACGCCGGCAAGGTCTACATCTACAGTAGCGGGATGCCCTCAGACCATGTCCAGCTTGCAAAGGAAAAGCTGGGAGAATACGGCGTGAAAGAAAGCGACATCGAAGTTATCGAGGTTCCGGAAGGCGTGCCGGAAGGGCACATTATGGTGACTCTGTGGCCGCACTACCTGTCGGTTGCGAAGGTCAAGCGTGTGCGGGAAGGCTCTATCTACGCGCCCCAGCTGTTCAACATACAGATGTAATCCAAAACATTAAATCTTCTGTACGCCAATTTCACTTCGGATGCTGACGTTCTTTTGCAAGCGCGAGCGTCACGGAGACTGCCCCGGCGAGTGGCCGGTGGGCGAGGCATGCGGGCCTGACCACGACTGCTCGTTCGACCAGAAAATGGTCAAGTGCCAGTGCGCCTGCCACAAAGGAAAGTAACCTTTAATTGAGCTTCAGGGCCACTTCGATCTCGGACAAAAGGCAAATCAAATGTCAGGCTTCTCTTCATTTCTATCTCAACTGGGCGATTTGTTTGGAGATGACTTTGACCCGAGTAGCCCCATGATGTGGATTTACATCATTTCTTTTGCGACAATCCCGATATTCATGATGTACGCCCAGAAATTCCAATCGCGCATTATTCTGGGAGAGATTTCAAAGTCGCTTGTCAAGCTGAAGATGATGAGGGAAGGCGCAAGAAAGGAAGCTATAGACTACATCAAGACGGCTGTTAAGACGTCGGTGTCAACCGACCCGACCGCGGGGGTCGACAGGTTCCTTGAATATTTCACGATAATGCCGGTAGACCTTGACCCGAGCGGAATAGTGCGCAAGCTGGACCACATCATGAGGACGAGGGACGAGCGGCTCAGGGCAGAAGTAAGAAAGCTGTGCTCGGGCGCAAGCGACCAGGAGGTTTCAAAGATGGAGAACATACTGGAAGCTGCCACTGCCCTTAACATCATTTACAAGATTGTAAGGCACTTTTACCTTATGGGCAAACGCACCACAAGCATGTTCGTGCTCGTGCAGCTCCAGATGGTCATGCCGCTCTTGCTTGAAGAGGCAGAGGCGCTGCAGAAGGCGATATCGGCGTTCAAGCGCGGCCAGCCAATAGGCGACGGCATAGGCCCGATGGTAGTCGGCAAGATGATGCTTGGAAAGGAGAAGAAGATGGCGGCGAGAGAAACGGTCTACAGCGAGGACGAATACAAGGGAAGAAAGCTGTACCTGCTCAAGGCGGAGGGGCCCGCGGGGACCGTGGGGAGGCCCGGCGAAGCGATAATGCGGCTTGCAGACGACATGGGAGTCAAGATTGACGCCATAGTAATGATAGACGCCGCGCTAAAGCTGGAAGGCGAAAAGACAGGCGACGTCGCAGAAGGGATAGGCGCGGCCATCGGAGGCATAGGCGTCGAAAAGTACCAGATAGAGGAGGTGGCCACCAGGCTCGACATACCGGTGTATGCGGTAATCATCAAGCAGTCTGTGCAGGACGCGATCACCATCATGCGGAAGGAAATAGCCGACGCGTTTGAAAAGGTGACAAGCACGATATACTCTGTCATCGAGGACAAGACGTCTGAAGGGCAGTCGGTCTTGGTAATAGGCGTCGGGAACACGATGGGGGTAGGGCAATGACTCTGTTTGGCAAGAAAAAGGAAGTCAAGCCCGAGATATACTCTGAGGACACGTGCCGGTCCTGCGGCGAAAAAGCAAGGCGCCGGTTCGAAGAAGGCGACTATGTGTACAGGTCAGGCATGCAGTGCAAAAAGTGCTCGTCTTCTGACACACTTGTCACCGCGGTCTATGGCGAGTACCCCGAAGAAAATAACAAGCACTAGCGCGTGATGACGTTGACGCCGGATTCCGTTGGAATCAGCGTATGCTCTGCCTGGGCGACTATTCTGCCGTGCCCTTCTACAAGTATCGGATACGCGTGCACGTTCCTTTTCTTGGCCAGGACTTCGACCAGCCGGCGCAGGTCCTTTTCGTCGTACTTGTCGGTGAGCCAGCGCAGGGCGAAAGGCAGCGTCCTGAACCTGCCCCAGATAAGTTCCAAAAGGTCATCAGCCTCCTTGTCCTTGATCGGCTTTCTCGACGTTATGCCAAAGATGTTCTTTACGTTGCCTTCCCTGACCGCGCCCATGCCGTCCTTGGTGGTTACAAAGGGCTCGATCGCGTACGCCTCGTTTGCGACCAGCGTGAAGGAAGACCCGATCGTCCAGATGTTGGGTATGGACTTGCCGGCATGGATGGTGTATTGCTGGAGCGAGTGGCCGCTTAGGTTCTGGATCGGCCTGAGCCCCATCTTTGTTATCGTGCCCTCTATTACCCTGCCGATGTCGCTTGCCTTTGTGTTGGCCCTTGCCACCCGCACGGCTTCGCCAAGCGCCGCTTCGGCGGCCTTGACAAGCACTTCGTACTTTGGATCGTAGCAAACGGTCACGGCGGTGTCGGCGATGTATCCGTCAATGTGCACGCCGATGTCTATCTTGAGCACGTCACCCTCCTTTACCACTGTGGCGTCGTTCGGCTCGGCGGTGTAGTGTGCCGCTATCTGGTTGAGGCTGGTGTTGACTGGGAACGCCGGCTGGCCGTTCATGCCGCGGATCTGCGCCTCGACCGACTCGCAGATCTCAAAGAGTGTCGATCCCACGTGGTACTTTTTGCGGGCGCTCTCTCTAACTTCGGCTGCTATCTTGCCAGCCTGCAGATAGCATTCAAAACTCATATTGTGGATTTGTGCCCATGCTCATTATATAGAGATTATGCGGCAGACTGACTCTACACAATTGTTCGGTATCCTTTCCACTAATACAACCTCTACAGTTGTTATAAATCAGCAGAATCATTCGATCTACACAGATGGACCATACTCACGGAAGCATGACGGACCTGCTCGAGGAGTGCAAGAGCGAGCCCGACATCGACAGGAGAATAGAGATCCTCTACGCGATAAACTCGATGCTTCCAGAATCGCAACAGCTAAAGATACCATCGCTCATCACAAACGACTACGTCTACCAGGCGATATATAGGATAGAAGAAAAGATGTTGGCGGCCCAGTAGCCAAGGGCTTGTGCTTTTCGTTATGCGTCATGTTTGCTTTCAACTATAGCCGTCGCTGCCGTACACCTGTACCAGGGCGTCGAGCTCTAGCGTGGTTATAGGCAGCTGGTCGTCTTCTTCCCAAAAGTCAAACTGTGGAGACATCAGGTACCCCTTTTCCGACTGCATGTGCCCAAGGCCGAGCACGTGGCCAACCTCGTGAACTGCCGAGTTCCTGAAGGCGTACGTTGGCAGATCGATCTCTGTTTCGCCGTCGCCGTGCAGCACAAGCGGGGCAAGGTAGACCCTCGCGTCAAGGTCGCCTCCGCCGTCGTCAAATTTCACTGAAGTGTATGCGCCGGTCTGGGCAGGGTAGTCTGGAAAGTCCTTGTACGTGTCATAGATGTAGAACTTTACGTCGCATGACTCGAGTTCTGCCTGCGACCTGACGTAGCGGGCTGTAAAGCCCCACGCGTCCGGGTTGTCTGTGTATTCGCGCAGGGCCTGCCGCCACTTTTGCACGGCCATCTTTGTCCAGACATAGTACGAGTTGTCCACGCCGTCTTCCTTGTATATGCAGCCCTCCAGCGAGTCCTGGTCCCAGCTGTACCTTGCCACTGGGACTGAACTTTCCGCAAAGTCGGTCTGGTCCGCATAGTACCCTGCCGCCAGCGCGGGCGATAAATTAAGAGACATGACAAGAAACGCCGCTGCCAGTGCAAAAAGCGACAGTTTCCGGTACATTTTCAAACGATTACTTTTTCGCCCTTGTCAAGCGTGGCGATGTTAAATGCCTGCTCTATTGTTGTCACGAACACCACGCCGTCGCCGTGCTCGCCGGTCCTCGCGGATTCGATCACTGCCTGCACCACTCGATCTGTCTGGTCGTCCGGCACCACAATCTCGAACTTGATCTTTGGAAGGAGGTCGTACGCGACTGGCTGGCCGCGCCACTGCAGGTGAAGCTCTCGCTGCTTGCTCCAGCCGGACACCGTGGAGATAGTCATGCCGCCAATCCCCATCTGCCTTAGCTTTTCCTTGACTACAGGCATCCTTTCGGACCTGATGATGGCTTCTACTTTCTTCATCTGGCTAAAGATGCGCCTCCGCCCATAAATTGTTATTGCCCGGCGGGTAGTTTTATTAAAAATGCTTTTTAAATTGCTATGGCGGAGCTAGTGTATAATTGAACAACAGGAAATTCGTCCTTGATACCAGCATAATCATTGACGGCGAAATAACAAAGATGCTTGAAACCGGCAGCATAGAGGAGGGGAGCGAGATCATTATCCCGCTCGCGGTGCTTGACGAGCTCCAGTCGCAGGCGTCGACCAACAAGGAGCATGGCTTTGTCGGCCTCGAAGAGATAAAGAAGATGCGTGAGCTCACCTCTGCAAAAAAGATCGGGCTGAAATTCGTTGGCCAGCGCCCCGACCTTAACGACATCCGGCTTGCAAAGCAGGGCAGGATAGACGCGATAATCAAGGACGTCGCGATGCAGGAATCTGCAACGCTCATCACGGCCGATTATGTTCAGGCGCTGGTTGCAGAGGCGCAGGGTATTAAGTCAATGCACATACGCGCCCCGACCAAGACGACAAACCTCGAATTCGAGAAATACTTTGACGAGACGACGATGAGTGTGCATTTGAAGGAGGGGACGATCCCGATGGCCAAGCGCGGCAAGCCCGGCGACTTTCAGCTTGTAAAGATAAGCGAAGAAAAGACCACGTATGCGCAACTGACACACATCATAAAGGAACTGTCGGAGGCGAGCAGGGTCTCCGGCGTCGGTTCTGTCGAAATAAGCAGGAGCGGCGCGACTGTCATACAGTTTGGCAGCTTTCGAGTCGCGATAACAAGGCCGCCGTTTTCTGACGGGCTCGAAGTGACGATTGTCAGGCCGATAGTAAAGCTCGTGCTTGCAGACTATAACGCAAGCGAAAAGCTGATGGAGCGGCTGTCCGGCAAGGCGGAGGGGATCATTATCGCAGGGCCGCCGGGCTCGGGCAAGAGCACGCTCGCAAGCAGCCTTGCACAGTTTTATTCAGAAAAAGGTAAGATAGTCAAGACTTTCGAGTCGCCCCGCGACCTGCAGGTGCCCGACGAAGTCACCCAGTACGGTCCGCTGGAGGGAAGTTTCGAAAAGGCGGTGGACATTTTGCTGCTGGTAAGGCCCGACTATACCATATTTGACGAAGTGAGGAGGAAGGGGGACTTTGAGGTGTTTGCCGACATGAGGCTCGCCGGCGTCGGGATGGTAGGGGTCGTGCACGCAAGCAGCCCGCTTGACGCCATCCAGCGCTTCATGGGCAGAGTGGAACTTGGCATGATACCGCACATACTTGACACGATAATCTTTGTCCGGGACGGCGGCATCAAAAAGGTCTACGAGCTGAACCTGACTGTCAAGGTGCCGACTGGCATGACCGAGGAAGATCTGGCCAGGCCGCTTGTCGAAGTGCGCGACTTTGAAACCGGCATGATAGAATATGAAATCTACACGTTTGGAGAAGAAAACGTCGTTGTTCAGGTGAGCAAGCTGGCAAAGGCCGGCCAGTCTGAAAGCGGCGTGCGCAAGCTGGCGAAGTCAAAAATAATGGACATTGTTCGCAGGTTCGACCCGCACGCCGAAGTGAGCGTTGTTTCAGACAACAAGGTGCAGGTGCGGGTCAGCAAGGAGGCCGCGCCCAGGATAATTGGCAAGGGAGGCGCCACGGTCTCGGAACTTGAAGAGATGCTGGGCATGAAGATAGACATCGAAACCAAGACCCCGTCGCTTGGCAAGGAAGTCGAGTTTGACATCAGCGAAAGCGGGTCGGCGGTGAACATACTGCTTGACGACGACGAAGTCGGCCGCACTATAGACGTCTACGTCGAAGACGAGTATGTGCTGAGCAGCCAGGTGGGCAAGAAGGCGCGGGTAAAGATAGACAAGCGCAGCGATTCCGGAAGAAAGATAGTGAACGCGATAATCGCAGGACAGGAAATCAAGGTCTTCCTAAGCAGGCGTTAGTGAAGGCCGGCAAGCCCCTGGCTTTTCACGAGCCGGATGAATTCCTCCAGCTTTTTCAGGGTCTCCGGGTGCAGGTGGTGCTCGATGCCCTCGGCGTCGCGGTTGGCGGTGTCCTCGTCAACTCCTATTATCTTTAGAAACTCTGCGAGGACCCCGTGCCTGTCGTGTATGTTTTTTGCAACGGCAGTGCCAGACTCTGTGAGGCTGATGCCCCTGTACTTTTCATAGTTGACGTGGCCGCTCTCGTTCAGCCGCTGGAGCATCTTTGTCACGCTGGGCGAGCTGACGTTGAGGTAGCTGGAAATGTCGACGGTGGTGGCGTAGCCCTTCTGGGCGATAAGCTCGTAAATGACCTCGAGGTAGTCCTCCATGCGGGTAGTCCTGCCCATCTTTTGCGCGTTGTGGGCGTCACGGATCGACTCGAGGCGGTTCCCCGCTGCCGGGTCGGGCCTGGCCCTTAATTTCCTCGCCAATTGCAATAGCTCCGCGGTTCATAGCAATAAATATTAACACTGTTAAAAACTCTTGCAGCATCTTGGAACTAGCGATATCCGCCCCGGAACTGCGCCGGATGCTCGGGAGCAAGAGCCTCCTCATAGTCGACGCGAGGCCATTCTCAAGCTACTCTGAATCGCACATACCCGGCGCGGTCAATATCGACCTCATGCAGTTCCACTGGATAGACACCTCAAAGCAGGGGATTGCCCAGTTCAACAAACAGGCAAGGCTTTTGCTCTCAAACATAGGGGTGTCGAAGAACAGGCTTGTCGTGTTTTATGACGACGTCTCTGGCATGTCTGCCGCAAGGGGAGTGTGGCTCTTGCTTTATTTTTCGCACGATAAAGTAGCCATGCTGGACGGCGGGTTCAACAGGTGGAAGGCCGAAGGGCTCAAGACGGAAACCAGGACCCACCCGTTTGTGCATTCCAATTTTAGCGGCAGGCCGGATCCCAAGATCCTGGCCGACTTTACGAGGATCAAGTCCGCGATAAAAAAGAAAAAGGCGATCATTGTCGACGCCCGCTCAAAGGAGGAATATGACGGCTCGGCGATCAGGGCAGCGCGCGCAGGCCACATCC
>DATFDX010000195.1:0-2929 GCA_035251875.1 Nitrososphaera sp.
CAAAGTCGCGTGGTCTGCCGTGAAAAAAGCTGGATACAAAAAAGAAGGGAGCAGGTGGGAAAAAGCCTAGGCCGGCATGTAATTCATCAGTCCGCCGGCTTCGACAATTTTTGCGATCAGCTCGGGGAACGGTTTCATCGGGTATTGTTCGTTCTTTGTGATGTTGGTTATCTTGTTGTGCGTAAGATCGATCTCCAGTTCGTCCTTGTCCGATATCTTTTTCACCGTTGAGCCGTCGATCTCTACCGGCAGCAGGTAGCCTCCGTCAACGGCATTTCTGTAGAATATCCTTGCAAACGACGGCGACAGTATCGCCCTGATGCCCGTCTGCGAAAGCGCTATCGGCGCGTGCTCCCGACTCGAGCCGCAGCCAAAGTTGTTGCCGGTCACGAGAAAGTCGCCCTGCGACACCTTCTCTGGGAATTTCGGGTCAACGCCTTCCATCGCGTGCTTTGCCAGCTCTTTGTGATCGTGGATTTTTAGGTACGGCCCGGGGATGATTACGTCGGTGTCGATGTTGTCCCTGTCGTACTTGTGGACTCTGCCCCTCAGCGTGCTCTTCAATTTTTCACGTCCCTCGGGTCTGTTATCTTGCCCGTTATTGCAGAAGCCGCGACCACCATTGGCGACGCAAGGTACGTCTGCGACTCGACGTGCCCCATCCTGCCGGGGAAATTTCTGTTTGTGGTGCTGATGCATATTTCGTCTTTGCCGAGCACCCCCATGTGGGCGCCGCAGCACGCGCCGCAGGTAGGCGGCCCGACTACCGCGCCGGCTTCCACAAAGATGGTGATCAGCCCTTCCTTCAGCGCCTTCATGTAGATCGACTGCGCGGCGGGGAGCACTTCGGTCCTGATGCTGACCTTCTTGCCCTTTAGTATCCTGGCCGCTTCTCTCAGGTCCTCCAGCTTTGCCCCGGTGCATGAGCCGATGTACGCCTTGTTGAGCTCGGTACCCTGCAGGTCCCTTGCGGCAGCGATGTTGCCGGGCGAAAACGGCTTTGCCACGGTCGGCTCGAGCTTTTCTATTTCATAAGTGAAAACTTCGGCGTACTCGGCGTCATTATCGCTGCTCACCGGCGAGTATTTCTCGTCTGTCCTTTCCCGCAGGTAGGCATTGGTGGTTTCGTCCGGCTCTATGATGCCGTTCTTTGCCCCAGCTTCTGTCGTCATATTGGTAAGCGTAAGGCGCTCTTCCATCGTCAAGCGCTTGACTACGCTGCCTGCAAACTGCATCGCCCGATAGTTTGCGCCGTCGGTGCCAATATCGCCGATTATCTGGAGGATGACGTCCTTTGCCATGATGTGGGCCGGCTTGTTGCCCTCTATCTTGAAGAGCATCGTCTCCGGTACCCTGAACCAGATCTGGCCGTTCATCAGCACGTACGCCACGTCGGTGTGCCCGAGGCCAGCCGCGAACGCGCCCAGCGCGCCGGTGGTGTTTGTGTGTGAGTCGCCGCCGACATAGACTTCGCCGGGCAGCACCATCGCCTCCTCGTGAGAGAGTGTGTGGCAGATGCCGTACTGTCCGAGGCCGTACTTGAAGTGCCGGTTAATCCCGTATTTTTTTGTAAAGTTGGAAAGCGCGATGACGTTCTCGGCCGATACCCTGTCTGCGGCGGGCACAAAGTGATCCTCCGTCACCCACACCCGATCCGGGTTCCAGATGTGGTCGAGCTTTAATCCCTTCTTCTCCCACTCGCTGAACACCTTGATAACGCCGGGGCCTGAAACGTCGTGCATCATGACCTTGTCTACTTTTGCAAACACCACGTCGCCGGGCGACAGCCTTGGCTTGCCGGCCGCACGGGCGAGTATCTTTTCAGTGATTGTCATTCCCGCCAAAACAGTTCGATACGAGAATTTGCCCAGATGGCGGATTAAAACCTTTGGAGCAGAAAGCACAATAGAGAGTGCGGTTTACGTCATTTTGCTTGGTCGAGGTTCTGCCGATACGCATAGGGATCAGGAAGAAAAGGTTTGACCTGTTTGAAAGCCTGCAGGGATTCGACTACAAAGACGACGACATCATTGTAATTTCCAGCAAGTTCGTGTCAATGAGCGAGGGCGCGCTAGTCGACATGGGCAAGGTGCGGGCCGGCAAGAAGGCGCGGGCGCTCGCTAAAAAATGCCACATGGACGCAAAGATGGCCGAGCTCGTTCTGAAAGAGTCTGACTATGTCGTTAAGGGAGTGCCTGGGTTCCTGCTAGCGGTCCGCGACGGCATGATAGCGCCAAACGCCGGCATCGACAAGTCAAACGTCCCAAAAGGATACGCCATCCTCTATCCGCGCGACCCGTTCGGCACCGCAGAAAAGCTTAGGCAGAAATTTCTAGAGCGCGGCGTCAGAGTCGGGATCGTGCTGGCAGACAGCCGGCTGATGCCGACCCGCATTGGAACAACAGGAGTCGCGATAGCGTGCGCCGGCTTTGAGCCGGTGGACGACCTGCGCGGCAAAAAGGACCTTTTTGGAAACGTGTTGCGAGTCACGTTCAAGGCAGTGGCAGACGGCTTTGCAACAATGGGCGTGGCGGTGATGGGCGAGAGCGACGAGTCCACGCCGGCGGCAGTGGTGAGGGGAGCCAAAGTCACCTGGTCTGACAAAAAGTTCTCGTGGAAGGACATGGCAGTCTCGCCTTCTCAGGACATCTACCTGAGAGGGGTGCGTAGCCTCAAGAGTGTTAGATAATACCCTTTCACAGAGTTTTAATATGCCCGATAGGAAACAAGAGCTGGCAAGTAAATGTCCGAATTCCTTACCAGCTACCCAAAGACGATAAAGATCGTCAAGGGTCTGCAGGGACTAATCCACAAGGAAGAGATCGACCTTGACCACCTTTCCCTCATGGTCAAGATAAAGAAAGACGAGATAATCAATGCGTTAATGTCAGAGGGCTTCAAGCGGGTAAAACTAGAAAACAGAAAGCCC
>DATFDX010000196.1:0-2932 GCA_035251875.1 Nitrososphaera sp.
TAAGGTCAAAGAGCGACCTCCAAAGTATGTGGTCTGCCCTTCGCAACGGCATCGTCGACACGATCGGCACAGATCACGTTGCCAACAGGCTTGAAATGAAAATGGGTAAGGGCGACATCTGGTCCGCCCTCGCCGGCTTTCCAGGCATCGCCACGATGCTTCCAGTTCTCTTGAGCCACGGGGTGAACCAGGACAGGATAAGCATAGAAAGGGTCGCCGAGGTCACCAGCTACAACACCGCTCGGATATTTGGCATGTACCCAAAGAAGGGCGCCATCCAGCCCGGCTCTGATGCGGACCTGACAATAGTCGATCTCGACTTGGAACAAAAAGTGACTCCAGATCTGCTCCAGTCTTATGCAGACTATACCATCTACGACGGTCACAGGCTGAAGGGCTGGCCAGTTATGACACTTGTCAGGGGCGAGGTGGTGATGGAAGGGGGTCAAGTGGACAATAAGGCGCTTGGGCACGGCGAGTTTGTGCCCCGGCCATCCGTCACTTAGGTGGCGGTTTGCTCTTGTCTTCTACGAGCCTGTATTTGGAAAGCCACTTGTAGGCTAGGAAGACTATGAACGCAATGATCGCAAAATCGATGACGTTGGAAATGAGGTCGCCGTACCTGAACTGGGATTCTATGCCAGACGTGCCCGTGACGTTTGCGTGCATTGCCTGAAGGTCGCCGGCAGGCAAAAACAGCCCTACAAAAGGGTTGACAATGTCGTCCACAAGCGCAGTGACCAGCCTGGAAGCGGCCGCCCCGATGATGAACGCTATAGCGAGACCGATGACACCAAAGGTCTTCAAAAAGTCAAAGAATTCTTGCATCAAGCTCTTCTTTTCAGGTGGAGGGTTCTCAGTCATGAGGCTAGATCGATTATGGCACTAAATAAACGGTATGCAAATGTTCAAGAGAATGCTAGAACGTTATCGCCTCAAATGTGCCGTTGCTCTTGGCCTTGTAATAGACGTCAGCCCTTGTCGTAAAGAGCCCGACTTCCAGCACGCCGGCAATGCTCTTTAGCTCGATCTCTTTCTTCTTCGGATCGGATATGGAGGCAAATGTTGTGTCAAGAATGATGTTGCCGTTTTCCGTGACAAACGGGTACCCCTTGTCGAGCGTGCGCAGCGTCGGCCTGCCGCCCATTTCTGTCAATTTTTTGTAAACTGTCGAGCGCGCCATCGGGTGTACCTCTATCGGGACAGGCCTATTGAACGACTGCACGAACTTGCTAGCGTCTGCCACAATGACCACTTTTTTGGCCGCAGAGATCAGGATCTTTTCCCGCAGCAGGGCGCCTCCGCCTCCCTTTATCATGTTGAACTTGCTATCTATCTGGTCGGCCCCGTCAAAGACGATGTCAATGTCCGGAATCCTGCTTTCGTCGGCGAGCCGGAGCGCGCTCTTTTCAGCCTCCAGCTTTATCTGGAGCGAAGTGGGAATGAATTCTATCGACCCCTTGTCTGGCAGTTTCGCCATTTCCCTTACAATGTGCGCCACCGTACTTCCGCTGCCGAGCCCTACCACCTTTGCGCCTTTGACGCGCTTTACAGCGTCCTTGGCAAGCTTTTGCACTGCATCAGCCGATGACAATCTGCAACCAACAGTTGCGGGGTTTTATATATAAAATAACTGTTGCAGGCGCGGGGAACAAGGGGGATCGGCCTGCAACAATTATTGGGGTCGGTAGGTTTTGATGTTTACGTTGTCCTGATCCGTGGATAAGCTTTAAGTCCTTGCGGTGTCTTTAACTGCAAAATTCTCCCGATGATGTCCTTTAGAAAAAAGTATCAGAACTTGCGGGCCTTTCTTAGGTCAAACCTCGGGCCGCCGACGCCGGGATTCAGGTACCTGCTCGAGAGGTATTTTGCGATGTCGCCGGCTCCAGACGCCTGCGCGGCCTGCCTGTCAGTGCGCGTGCTGGCCGCAATGTCAGAGAGGCCTGCTTGGTCGGTCTGGCCCACAATTTCGCAGAACATGCTGGTCGGCTGGCACGTCGCCTGTATTCCCGTGCCCTTCTTCGTCCACTTTAGCATCCCAAGGTCTGAGTCGATTGACTTCTCCCACGATGGGTCGTTTTCCACAAGCCACCTTGGAATCCTGCTCTTATCTTGCACGCACTACCATCCTTTGTCATTCAATTTATTGTTTTTGTTCAGTTTCTAATTTGGATAATGTTATTAGAAAGAATCTTCTAGTAGATTCGCTTGTCCTCAGCACCTCAGCCGGACAACTCGCAGGCTACATCGCCCCCGCTTATCACGAAAAAAGACAAGATTGCAGCTGTCGCAGACGAAATAATATCGCTCGACAAGAACGTCGGCAACACGCTTGTCGAAGTGCTCAAGAGGTTGGCGGCTTCTGACAGGTCGTACGTCTACTGGGCATGCAAGAAATACCTGCAGGAAGACTATGGGCTCCTGATAGCAGACTCGGGCCACGTCGGGATATCGGATCGGTACATACCAAACCTGATGTACCCTGGCGACATCATCGTCTACACGGTGGTCGACATGCTCAAAACAGACGACTATATCCAGGTGCTGCAGCTGACCGACGTGAAAGACCTCTCAGTCGAGCACGCCCGGGTGACCAAGGTGAGCATAATCGACGGCGCGGTGAACGTGGAAGACCCGCTTTCAGGATCGACCTACAGCGTCGCAAAGCACAACGTCATTGGCAAGGTTGTCAAGGTGATAACCGCGTTTTCGCAGGAATGGGAAAACGTCTTTTACGAGTTCAAGGACAGGAAGTGGCTGCTCAAGACTTTGAAAAAGAACCTTGACCTTTACAAGAACACCGGCTACTCCAACCAGCGGCAGATAGTGGGCGAAATAGAAAGAAGGATGAGCAAGCTGAAGGAAGAGCCGCGGTAGGATATATAATACCCGCATCATGCTAGAGTGCTAAACATGCCACGCAAGCGCGACA
>DATFDX010000197.1:0-8000 GCA_035251875.1 Nitrososphaera sp.
ACGATACGTCTATCTCCCTGACGCTCAACGGAGATCATCCAAGTCGCTGCTTATCGGCCTTCTTTTTGTCGCTGCGATCAGGTACCCGCCGACTGCAGTTATGCCGGCGCCGGCTGCCATGAAAAAGTAGGGCGCGACTCCCACGACTCCAACGACGTACTGACCCGGGATTCTTGCCAGTATCGGGATCCCGGCGACCATGCCTGCGATCATTATGATGCCTGACGCTATCAGGAGCATGCCACCTATCCGCGTGCCATACGACTTGGCCATGCCAAACACAAAGCCGGCGAGCACAACACAGGGCGCGGCCGAGATAAAGATGAGCTGGAGTATGAGGCTTCCAGGGTCTACCACGCGGTCCGGCCCCTTGCCCTCGGGCCCTATCAAAAAGTTGTAAAACGAGAGCAAAAGGGTGACAAACATTGCCGACAGGACGAGGGACGCAACGGCAGTCCATTCCTCTAGCTTGAGCTTCATTATTGCAGCACTGTATTTTGCAGTTTGGTAATTAAATCATACTATGCCGACGAGGCCTGCCAGCTCTTTTCGGGCCGCCGAGCCCAGTATTTCAGCCGACTTTTCCGGCCGGACGTTGTTGACGAAAACCCCAAAGCCCCGCTCAAGGCCCGACCAGGTGTTCAGCTGCGGGTACACTTCGATGTGCCAGTGGATCTGCCGGCTGTTCTTTTTCTCCGGCGACAGGTGGAACACAAGGTTGAATGGTGCGTCCTTGAGCGCCTTTGACATGCCTCCAAGAGTCGCCCTCAGGATCAGCGCAAGGTCGTTTATCTCCTTCTGGGTTATCTTTGAAAACGACGTGATGTGTCTTTTCGGGTAGATCCAGAACTCGTACGGGTATGTTGGCGCCCAGGGGCAGAACGCGAGGAAGCTGTCCGTGGCCAGGATCTGGCGCGGCCCGCTCGACTCTACTCCGATGATATTGCACGCGGGGCAGTTGCCGTTTTCGTTCATGAACCGATGCGATCCTTCTGCCTCGAGCTCTATCACCGGCGGTATCGTTGAAAACGTGACGATGTGAAGGTGCGGGTGCGGCACCTGCGCGCCGGCGCCGGCTCCGCTGTTGACATAGATCGAAACATAGGTCACGCTCTTTTGCGTGTAGAGCCACCTTACGCGGTCCTGGATCACGACAAGAACGTTGCCCCACTGCTCGACTGACATTTGCGAGAGGCTCTGCTTGTGCTCCGGCGACGCCACCACTATTTGGTGGTACCCATATGCCGGCTCGCTGTACAGCGGCTTGTCGCTGTAGCTTGTCGTGGAACCTGTGGCGACCACTGGGTTCTTGCTCTGGAACACCCTCACCGCCCAGTCCTCTATTACGCTGTCCTCGCTGTCTGAGAGGCGCTGGAGCATCCCGTCCTGTACAACCAGCGCGAGCAGCGCCGGCTCTGTCATCGATTCGTTGCCGGGGCAGTAAGGGCATTTGCTGCCTTCCGGCTTGTCGCCGGCAGCCTGGCCGGCTTCGGGAACGACAACAAACTTGTCAAGAACGTAATCTTTGCGAAGGTCCCCCAACTATTTCAGCCTGAAAAAGGCTCTCTCTGCTTTTAATTAAAGGTTCTGTAAGTTCTAGTTGCCGAGCGAAAACTCCAGTGCCTTGGTGCAACGTGCGCAGACGTATTTCCCGCGATTTACCATTCCAAAATCTTCTGTCTTTTCTCCATTGTCGTCCACAACAATGCGCTGGCAGAACGTGCACTGCTCCAACGCCGGACAATTCGACACGCCTGCTATTAAAGAAAACGCGTATTACTTAACATCATCTCACAAACAATAAATTGACCAAGGGCTCTTCCGTCGCTATGAAAGACATAAGGCTAGTCTATGTTTTGCTTGATGGCATTGGCGACCTTCCACATACTTCGTTGAACGATTTAACGCCGCTTGAGGCGGCATACACTCCCAACCTTGACACTCTGGCAAGGAACGGCGCGATGGGCAGGGTCATCAGCGTCGGCAAGGGGATCGCGCCCCAGTCCGACATTGCGGTTTTCAATATGCTTGGCTATAGCTTCCGGGACGGCAGCTACGTCGGCAGGGGTGTCATCGAGTCGATCGGCTGCAACATCGACTTTCGCGACGGCGACCTGGCGCTTCGCGGCAACTTTGCCGCGGTAGACGAGAAGTTGAAAATAGTAGACAGGCGCGCCGGCAGGGCGATAAGCAGCGAAGAAGCAAAAGCAGTCTGCAAGACCCTGCGCGACAGCATAAAATTCAGCGACAAGGACGCCTCCGTTGTGCTCGAGCCAACGATCGCCCACCGCGTGGTGATCAGGTTGAGGCACGCCAAGATGAAACTATCAGACAGGATAACCAACACCGACCCTGCGTATGACAAGGTCGACGGCATGGGCATTGCAAAGGACACCACCGGCGACATGTTTGTGCAAAAGTCGGCCGCGGAGGAAGACAGCGATCAGGCAAGAACCGCGGCAAGGATGCTAAACGAGTTTACGACGCAGGTCGTGCAGCTGCTGCGCGACCACCCTGTCAATAGGACAAGAATCGCTGCTGGCAAAAAGCCGATGAACTGCATACTTGCGCGCGATTCCGGCAACAGGTACCCGCACGTCGACCCGATCAGCAAAAAGCACGGCATATCTGTCGGCTGCATAGTCGACATGCCAGTCGAGATCGGGATTTCCAAGGTGCTTGGCATGAAGATGTTTCAGGCTGGCGACATCAACGCCTACGAAGAAAAGGCAAGAGTTGCGGCAAAGAGCCTGAAGTCAGTCAACGCGGTCTATGTCCACATTAAGGGGCCAGACGAGTTTGGGCACGACGGCGACGCAAGGGGCAAGAAGAAAAACATCGAGGACATTGACAGGCGCTTCTTTGGCACGCTCATGCAGGAACTGAAAGGCAGCGGCGCAATAGTCGTCTCCGGCGACCACTCTACGCCCTGCATAAAGAAAGGCCACAGCGACGACCCGGTCCCGCTTCTGGTGTCGGGCAGCATGGTCAAGCAGGACGGGAGCGCAAGGTTCACTGAAAACTATGGCAAGCGCGGCAGGCTGGGCCTGCTCATGGGCGCGGACGTTCTTCCGGCCACGATAAAGATGCTCGGCTGACATCTGCTGTATGGTATAAATCCAGAAAGGCCTTTTGTTCAGATATGCTGTCTGTGCTTGCGATACTCCCCGAAGGGAGCGTCAGGGACGAAACCACGTTTATTATCCTGCTGGCCGGCCTTGCGGTGCTGGTTGGCGCGGCGATATATCTGAGGTTGAGGAGAAAAAAAGATGAACAAAGCCCCGGGTGACTACACGGGCACTACAACATACAGGCCCGAGACGAGGCCGAGGAGGGTTCCAACGACTGAAGCCGTCCTTGACGACTCTGGCCTTTGAGGGTGGTACGTATGCACCGACTTGTCATTTTCCTTTTCGCAGCTGCTGCACTTCCACAGCACCGCTTCGTTGCAGGATGGGCAGTATTCGCTTGCGACCATCTCCGCCCCGCAGGCTCTACACAGCATATTGCCGGTTTATGGTTTTTCTCCTTTTTAAACGATTATGCCGCAAAGCCCGGCCTGGTCTGCTGCGGCCTGACCGTCACCGTCAACTTGAAGCCGGTGAGTATGTCCTTGCACCTGTTCCTGATGGTCACTTCGGTGACGCCGGACAGGCTCGACACGTCGCGCTGGAGTATGTTGACGCCCAGGAGCATCGAGGCGATATAGATGTACGCCGCGGCCAGGCCGTTTGGCGCCTTACCGTCTGCCAGCAGGTGGTCGTCTGTCTTGTGCGCGACGTCTATCGCGAGCCTTTCCACCTTGGTGTCAATCTTGGCCATGTTGGCAAGTTTTGATATGTAGTGGTCGATTGCAAGCGTCATTGCCTGCATCTGCGCTGCTTGCGGCGCAGTGTTGACAGGCGCAGGAGCCTGCTCCGTGAATACGCCCATCTCCATTACCATCATCCTATAATATTTTGACGCCAGCTTGACGCTCGACCTGTCCTGATCGGTCACGCCCGTAGCCTCAACGATCTCGTCGAGCGAACGCACCACCGAGCATTTTTTGCACGCGAGGTAGATGGTGGCGGCCGCCATGCAGGCGATCGACTTGCCCTTTGCCTCGCAGTTGCTCTCAAAGTTGCGGTAGAGCACCGCGGACGTCTCGACCAAGAGTTTTGGAAGCGACATTGCGGCGCACGTCTCGTTTATCTTTGTGAGGACGTTTGAGAGGCGGCGCTCCTGAGGCGAGACGATCCTGCTTCTGACGTGCCACTTGCGAATGCTATTCATTGTCTCGGCCATCTGGAAGTCTATAGACTTGCCGGCATAGTCCTTTGAGCCGTATGCAATCTCGGTCCTCAACCCATAGTCGTGTAAAGCAAAACTGGTCGAGCCGCTCGCTCTCGTGTTCTTGGACTTTTCCTCAAAGTCAGTAGAATTTGACTCGCGCCCAAAGTCCTCGATCTGGTCCATTACGACGCAGCCGCACCTCTCGCAGATGTATTCGCCCTTGCTGTGATCTTGGATGAGGTTTGCGCCGCACTCGGAGCACTCGGTATAGTATTCTGTCGAAGTCATTTTGATTACCTCGACCTGCGGCCGGAGCCCCTGCCCTGGCTGCGAGACGTTTTAGCAAAACCGCCGCTGAAAATCTTCGCTCCTACAAGCCGGCTCGTCCTGTCAGTCATCGGAATGACTGACGCGTAAGGCGCGCTCACCGGACCAATCAGTTCTGCCACCTTGCCGACCCTTTTGCCCGACCCGTCAACGAGCAGCTCGCCGGCCCGGAGGCTGGCGCCTGCAGCGTTGAGTTTGACTATTAACCTTCCACTTTTTGCCAGATGCATAATTTCCCCGATCTCCCCCACGTTGGTAAGCGACATAAGCGAACTACTTGCTATCATTCGCTTCTGTCAACTATTATTTGTATTTCGATAAACAAGATTCTGTTGTCACTGCCCGGAAAATTTTTTCGATCGAAAAATTTCATTTCTTGCCGGATTTTTGCTTGTTCCTTTTCTGCGCCATCTTGTCTGCGACCGCGTCCATCACCTGCGATTTCTTGACGCCCTCTTTTTTTGCAATCATGACATATCCTGACTTTACAAAAGATCTTCTAGGGAACCGCGCCTCGCTGTTCACTTCCTGATCCGAGAACTGGAATCCGGCTGCCCTTGCCGCCTCCACCAGCTCCTGCACCGTCGGGTCAAAGACCGCCTGCTCTCGGGTCACCTTGCGGCCCTGCCGCCTCTTGAGGTTCTTGTTAAAGTAGTCGAGCCACAGGATGACGTGATCGTAGTCTTTCAAGTGCCAATGCCCGTATGTTTCGAGGCTTTTATAAACAGTGTTGAGAGCACTAAACCATCAGTTCTTGCCGCGCTTTCCAGTGAAACGCGTCCTCGGAACGGAAGCGCGCGGTGCAGCTGTTGCCGCCGTCGAGCGCGTACGTTATCTCAAGCGTGTAGAGGTTCCCTTCGCTTTTTGGGCTCGCCGCGCCGGTCCTCTCGTACGTTCTTGTGCCGCCTTCCATCCAGCTGGACGGGATGCTCAGCTCGCCGGCCCACCTGCCGGGCCGGTGACCGTCTTGTATTAATTTTGTTGAGAGCAATGTCTTGTGATCCAGCTCGCCGGAATTCCCGGTCTTTGAGAGGTTTTCCCGCTTGGCGTTGTTGACCAGCCTTGCCGAGACAGATATTATCCCGCTCCCAAAGTCTACCTGCAGAAAAAGCCTCCCGGCTTCAAGCGAGTTGAGCGTCTCGGCCGGCACAGGCTTGCACTGAAAGTCGACTGGATACGGGCAGGCCGCCCTGTCCATTGTGTCCGGACCGTCCCATGACACTTGCACAGAAAACAATAACGTCGTTGGCTCTTAACGGTTATGAAAGAATTATGAAGTTTTTGCGGCTGCCTTGACCAGAACGGCGTTGACGACTCCGTCCTGCCCCGGCCTTGAGACCACTACTGCAGTCCCGCTTTCGGTCTCTATGACTGCGCCCTTGCTGATGACGCCCCTTCTTTCATAGTCCCTGTTTGCAGGGTTCTTGGATACCTTTAGGATCTTGGATTTCGTGACCTTCTTGGCTTCCTTGTCAATTACGTTGGCAAACTCCGCTGTCTTGAACGCGGCCTTGACGTTGTTGCCCCTTGTCCTCCGGGCAACGATCTGGGTAGCGCCTACGACGGCTTCGTTAGGATACCTGTCAATCTCAAACTTGCGTCTTCCTCTCATGGCAACCTTGCGTCCGCCAGTCAGCTTGCGCCCTGCAAGGTTCTCTATCGATTTTCGCATAGCAGTGCAGTAGGTAATTTCCCACTCTAATTAAGACTTTTCTGGGGATTGAGGCTGGTTTGCGGCTCGCGGGGTCGGCGGCGACTGCTTGCTGCTTGTTGCTACCAGCTTGCTCTTCATCGCGGCAAGGTCGGTTATGCCAAAGTAGTTCTGGAACTTGGGGGTCGTGCGGTAGACCTTGAGCCTCCCGAGGTTTTCGTGCTCTACAAACTGCAATTGCTCTAGTATCTTGACGTGCGAGTACACCTGGCTCCCCCTGATCTGGACCAGCCTCTTTGAAGTCACCGGCTGCTCGTACGCGATGTAGGAAAGCGTCTTGAGCGCGGCCGATGGTACAAGCGGGTGCTGCGCAAACTTTCTTACAAGCGGTGTGTATTCCGGCCTGAGCTGGAGCACGTACGTGCCGTCTTCCAGCTGCGCTATCTCGATTGCCTTGAACGTGGCCTTGGTTTTCTTCGCAAGCTCGTTGACGATGCGCAGGGTCTTTTCCTTGGAGTTGGTGCCTGACGCCCTTATCAGCTCGTCCACTGACAGCGGCCTGCCGGCAGAGTAGAGCGCCGCCTCTATCCTTGCAGAAACTTCTTCTTCCGGGAACGACTCGCGCAAGCTGACTGTAATGAAATAACCGCTTTATTTATTGCTGCTGTTGCTTGACAAACGTTATCTTGACGTCGTCCGAACCTTCCTGCTGGTCAAGCTCGACCTTGCCCTTCATTGCAAGGTACAGCATTGCGATAAAGCACCTTGCAGTTTCCACCGGCTCCATCTTGGCGACGAGGGTCTGGAACATCAGCATGCCGTCTGCGCTCACGATGTCGAGGATCATGTCCTCGTAGCGCTGGATTATCTGCTCGAACTTTACCAGGTACTGGTCAAAGTCAAAGCCCTGGACGGGCTCTAGCTCTACTTGCTTTTTCCTCGGCCGCGGGTTTGCAAGCTCCATTATCATGTTCTCTAGCATGTGAAGCAGATCTTCCACCGACACTGGGTAGGTGGACTCGATCCTAAACGGCAGCTCCATGGTGTTTAGCTGTGGTATCGGCTGCTGGTTCGGGTCTTCAACCCCTTTCCTCTGCATCGCGATTTTTTCAAGCGCAAATATGCTTTCCACTTTTAGCCGGTATATCATGGACGACGACACTGCCGCAATCCCGCAGATGCGCAGATCCTTGTTGCCGGTCGCGTTAATGAGCCGCAGGAACATTTCGAGCAAAAGCGCGACGTCGATGTTCCAGACGTCTTTTCTGACAAGGAGCGAAGGGTTGAAAAGCAGGTTCAGCGGGGGCTGGGCTATTGACTTTTTAGTGTCCGGCTCTGCCTGCTCCTCGGCCAATCCTGCCTCAATCTTCCCGGGCGCCATATAATACTTGTTTGTAAAGTAAATTTAGTATCCAGCTCTATTATTCGGTTCTCGATCCTCTCTTGTGGAGGGGTCTGTTCGGTGGGACGTCCGGCTTGAGCCGCCTCCTCATGCGAACCTTTTGCTTCTCAGATCTCCTGTTCGCATGCCTGTTTTTCTTTGTCTTCATGATCGGGACTAGGAGGCATGATTAATCAAAGTTGCAATGTCTAGAAGATGTTTTTGCAACCGTTAAATCGGATGGCACGCGAGCAAAGCAAATGACGTATACGAACCTGCCCTGCGGGTGCATGATGCAGTGGGACGATGACGAGACCACGGTTGTTTTCTGCGACCGGCACACGGTCGACTATGTGCGTTGGGAAG
>DATFDX010000198.1:0-2458 GCA_035251875.1 Nitrososphaera sp.
GACGGCGCAGCCGATATCAGAAGCAGCATCCCGTCCTTCATTGTCCGCGAGCCCGCGTCGCCTGCCGGAAGCGAAACAATGTACGACTGCAAGAGCTTCATGCGCTTGTCGCCCAGCTCTTCGATCGCCGACGCGACTAGCATGCCCGAGTCTGTCAATTGATAGAACGGGACGCCTTCGAGCTGGAGCGCCTTGGGCCCGCGCCTGAGCGGCAGCCTGCCGCCCTCTTTTACCACGCCGGCCGGGATCAGGACCTCGTCCAGATCGCGGAATATGCCCGAATAGATGTTCTGCCACAGGATGCCGTGCTCTTTTGCAATTGCGTGCGCTATCGAGGTTCTCGTGCGGAGCTCGGGGCTCTGCTCGGTGGCCAGATGGGCTATTATGCCGCGCTGGCGCTTTGCCTCGCCTGTGAACTTGTTCTTGCGGGTCTTGAACGTGTCAAATATCGCAATAGTTGATTTATCGTCCTTCACTCTCGTGTAGGCACCTCTTTAGCGACCATTTGTTACAATGTCTGTTAATATTTTAATTTGTTGGTTTTTTGGATTAAATTCTCAACTTGCGCGGCGTGTAAAATGCCACGAACCGGCGCCTGTGGCAAATAATGCTCAACATCTTTTTATTGATGCATCGATGACCCTCCAGCGGTGGCAACAAAGGGCAAGATAATCGTGCTGGAAGGCACGGACAAGGCAGGCAAAACGACCCAGTCCCGCATGCTCGCTGAAGCCCTGAAGGTTCTGGGCAAGGTTTGCGTCGTCATTGATTTTCCCGACTATACGACTCCGATCGGGATGGAGATAAGGGCGTTCCTCGACGGCAAGCGCGACTACCCCCCGGAGGCAATGCACCTGCTGTTCTCGGCAAACAGGTGGGAGAAAAAGAAAGAGATCGAAAGCATGGTTGAAAACGGCACCATGGTAGTCATGAACCGCTACTGGCAGTCAAACCTGATATACGGCGCGGCAAACGGCATGGACGCCGGCTGGCTGCTCAGGCTCGACAAGGGCCTTCCAAAGGAAGACCTTGTGATCGTCATTCTGGTCAACCCTGGCGTATCGACCAAGCGGGCCGAGACTCTGGACACCTTCGAGTCAGACCCAAAGCTCGCCTCCAAGGCTTACAAGAACTATCTGAAGTTCGCAAAGCAGTTCAAGTGGAAGGTCATCGACGGCTCAAAGAGCAAGGACCAGGTACACCAGGAAGTAATGAAGGTAATAAGGAAAGAGCTTAAAGTTTAAGTCCCCTTCGATCGTGATAAAGGCAATGGAGTTTGCAGGCGAGATCACCGACCCCGTGCACCGGTACATCAGGTTCTCGCAGGTGGAAAAAGAGGTAATCGACAGCCCCGCGTTCCAGCGACTGCGCAGGATTCGCCAGCTGGCCGGCGCGCACCTCGTTTACCCCAGCGCGCAGCACTCACGCTTTGAGCACTCGCTCGGCGCAATGCACGTTGCCGGGCTTGCAGGCGAAACCCTGCTTGTCAAGGGGTACATCGACCACGCCGAAGCGGTACAGGATCTCCGGCTCGGTGCGCTCTTGCACGACATCGGCCACGGGCCGTTTTCGCACCTGTTTGAAGAGGTGCTCGAGTACTGCTCCAACACGACCCACGAGGAGATGGGCCGGAGGATCATCATGCAGACCGAAATAGCAGACATACTGGCAAGGCACGGCCACAGCGCGGACCAGATCTGCCGGCTGTCGTTTGGCCAGTCAAAAGTCAATTTCATGAACGAGATCATTTCCGGCGGGCTGTCGGCCGACATCATGGACTATCTGCCACGCGACGGGCTTTTCACCGGGGCAGAGTATGCCAAGGTCGACTACCACCGGCTACTGAGCTCGCTTGAAGTGTCAAAGAACCGGCTCGCGCTGAACAGGTCGGCCCTCAACTCGTTCGAATCGATGCTGATTTCAAGGTATGAAATGTTCAAGGCCGTCTACTTCCACAAGACCGTGCGGGCCGCCGAAGTTATGCTCCTGCGATCCATGATCGCGGCGGACGAGGCGCTCGGGCTGACAGACACTTCGCTCCAGAACTACCTTGCGCTGACTGACGAAGCGACGCTCGAACGGCTCTGCGCGCTGGGCGGCAAACACGCGTTTTCGGCAAAGCTGGCGCGGGACTACCGCGACAGGCGGCTGCTAAAAAGCGTTTACGAAAAATTCCTGCACAAGCGTGACAGGCAAAAGATGGACGGCAAGGCGCTGCAGGCTACCGCGTCAAAGATAGCCGAAGCGGCCGGAGTCGACAAGAACTATGTCTTTGTGGACGCGTCAAGGGCGCCATCTATGCCGCTGACGCCTAGCAAGGAGGAGATGTACTCTGTGCTCGTGGTGGACAAGGCCCGGGTCTACGAGATGCCGGTTTCAGAAATCCCGCTTGTGGACTCGATCTCGGGGTTCTTTGACATGCTGCGCGTCTACACAACAGCCGAAAACCGCGAGAAAG
>DATFDX010000199.1:0-5174 GCA_035251875.1 Nitrososphaera sp.
CTGCGAAACGTCGTTGTACTCCAGCCTGCCAAGCACGCTTGAGACCTTGTCGCGGCCTTCCCGGCCGATGTACAGCCGCTCGCCGAGATCGACGTTGGTGTTCTGGACGCCCAAAAGCTCCAGGAGCGTCAGCCGCTCCTCGCCTATCGCCTGTATGATTACGCCTTCCCTGCCCCTGACGGTTATCGACTTGCCCCTTGGCGTAAAGTCGAGCACGTAGGCGTACTCCTCGTATTTCCTTGGCTGGCCGTGCTGGTCGTGGCTGTAATGCCCGGCTGCAGCATCAGGCGTAGACGGTGGTTGCCCTGACAATGTTCAATCCCTATAATATGAGAGTGGGTATTTAACTTTGGGTGCCTTCTTTCAGGATATTCAGCATCTTTTCCAGCGTTTCGGTAAGAATGAGTTTCTTCCACCCAAAGGTAAAGGCTCTTAGTTCCTCAAGCGACACCGGCATGATGTTGACGACTTCGACCGCCTCTTCTTCCGTCAGGTCGCACTGGTCCACCAGCTGGCGCACCATCTTCTGGGCCTTTTTCGAGTCTGCCTTTGAGAACTTTGTCACATAGTCCGCGGTCCACCTCTGGATCTGGTCCATGTCGTCCGGCTTGGTCGACTCTAGGATCTCCTTTACGTGCGGGAGCGTGACTATTTCCTTCTTTATTATTTCCGTCATTTGCTGTTGGCACCTGCCGCCGACATTTCCGCAGTGCCTGCGAGTGGCTTTATGTGGTTGAACCTTGTTTGCAGTATCTTTTTCTTGTCGCCAAACACCACCGCGACCCTCAGGGTGCGCCTTTCCACCTTTTCCACAACGCCTATCCTGCCGTGGAACCTCCGATGGGGCATGGTGTCGTGCTCCCTAGGGTCGATGTCAACGACGACCTTCTCTCCAACCTTGTAATCGTGAAGCAGATATGATATTCCCCTGACTACATTGTCCTTTGTCAGGATTGAGCGGGCTTTCCTTCTCGTACCGTGTGAACGTGGCATAGCAAGCCAGTGCCACCAGCCTTAATTTAATATTATCTACCTTCGCCGACGTCTGAAACGCCGCGCTCTGACAGGGTGAACAGGATTTCCCGCTCTGCGTGGTACGGGCTGTCGACCATCCTTGCGATCCTGTTCTTGCCGGAGCGCTTGAGGTGTATCCTGTAGGTGCTGGTATGCGCGACCACGTTGCCGCCAGTGGCCCTGACCGTGTCTCCGAAATACGCGTCCGGCGACGCCTGTATCTGGTTTGTCACCACCACCGCGACTTCATAGGTTTCCGCAATTCTAACCAGGATGTGCATGAACTTGTTCAGCCGCTGCTGCCGCTCTGACAGAGTCGCGCGGCCAATGAACTCGGCGCGGTAGTGCGCGACTGCCGAGTCGACTACTATCAGTCGGGCTCGGTTGTCTTCAATCACAGAGCCGGCTTCTTCGATAATGAGCTCCTGGTGGGCGCTATTGTACGCCTTTGCCACGATCACGTTTTCAAGCGACCTGCGCGGGTCAAATCCCCGCGCTTCGGCAATGGAAACTATCCTCTCCGGCCGGAAGGTGTTTTCAGTGTCGATGTAGAGTGCCTTTGCAGCAAGCCCGCCTGCAAGCCTGTCCCGCTGCACCAGCACGCACAGCGTGTGGCACAGCTGGGTCTTGCCCGTCCCAAACTCGCCGTAGACTTCGGTCACCGCCTTTGTCTCCAGGCCGCCGCCAAGCAGGTCGTCAAAGCTTTTCGAGCCCGTAGATATGCGGTCCCTGGGCCTGCTGTAGAGGCTTGTCGCCGTGACAAAGCTTTTGTCTATTATCCCCAGCTCCTGCAGCATCATTCTGGCCTTGTTACATATCTCGACTGACTTGTCCATCTCCATGCCGGTGGCCTCTGCCACGTCGACCGGCCCCCTGACCAAAAGGTCGCGGATCGACCTAAAGCCTGCCTCCTTGAGGCGTTTTTCCGTGGCCGGCCCTATCTCCTCAATGCCTGAAAGCGCCAGCCTTCCCGAAGCGTCCTCCGAAGCAGCCAAGTGCTACTACCTTTGCGGGTGCCACTAATTAGCATTGACGAAATGGCGGAATTCGGCGCGTGCGCGCCTGGAGCAAAATATATATCTTTGTTCTTTCTGGTCTACCTAAGATATAGGGATATGATGGAAAGCAAGACGTTGGTCGTGACGGCTCTTGCGACTGTCATGGTGCTGTCTTCATTCGTGTACTTCTTCCCGAGTGCAGAAGGGCACGGTGTACAGGCACAGCTTCAGAGCAGATTCGTAGAGATTGACAATGAACTATTCTCAGATCAGACGCTGAACACTGGCGAACAGCTGACTGTGACGGGTGAACTGAACAGCCGCGTGAACAGGCCACTCAGAGCATGGTTGTCGTTATTCAGCGAGTCAGCAAATGCGGGCAACAGATGGGAATTCTTGGCAAGGGATCCACCAGGCAACATATTTGACATTCCGGCAGGCGGAACAGTCCCATATTCGATCACCGTAAAGGCGCTCGAGCCAGGAACATACCACGTACACACACAGCTTAACGTGGAGCACGTAGGCCCAGGTCTAGGCAGGGGTCAGACAGTGAACGTCGACGGAGATCCTATACTGAAACCAATTCCGTATAGCAACATTGTCTACCAATGCGTAATCATCGGCGTAGGGCTCGGCGTGACTTTCGCAACAAGACCGTGGCAAGTAATCTAAGCCACAACCCTTTTTCCTTTTAATTTTTCCAAGACCCAGTGTTTGCTATTGAGAAATTACTGCTTGGCAGGCTGCTTGACCAGTTCATACTTTGACGTGTAGCCCCGCGGGTTTATCATCATTCCCTTGTAGTTGAAGGTGGACGAGTTGCCAACAATTACCGTCGTTATCATGCCCAGCATGTCTTGGTGATCCAGCATCTTGTCAAGAGTAGTCATCGCTATCTGCTGGCTCTCGCGGTATGCACCCTTTATTATTGCCACAGGGGTGTCCGGCTTTCTGTATTTCAGGAATATCTTTTGGGTGTCGCGCAGCTGGTGCATGCGCTTTTTGCTCGAAGGGTTGTAGATGACTGTGACATAGTCGCCCATGGCGGCTGCTTCGACCCTCTTTACGATGATCTCCCACGGGACCAGCAGATCGCTCATGCTGACCACTGCAAAGTCCGTCATGAGAGGCGAGCCCACGAGCGCCGCGCAGGAATTAAGCGAGGACACGCCCGGCACGCATTCGACATAGATGCCCTTTTCCCTGTCCCAGCCTTTTTCGGCCAGGATTTCATAGATCAATCCTATCATGCCATAGATGCCAGGGTCGCCAGACGACACCAGCGAAACAACCTTGCCTTTTTCTGCAAAGTCGATTGCCTGGTTGGCGCGGTCTACTTCCTGCGTCATGGCGTAACGGTGGACCTCCTTGCCCGCTATCAGGTCTTCGACAAGGCTGACATAGGTGTCATAGCCTACTATAACTTCGCTTTCTTCAATGACCTGCTTTGCCCTGTACGTCATGTGATCGTGATTGCCGGGACCCACGCCGACTACATACAGCTTGCCCTTGTCGCCCATCTGTAAAAGTTGAGATTGGGCGAATGCAATTTATCCTTTTCCAGCGGCCTTTGCCAATTCGAACTCGGCGTGCAGCGCCCTTACTGCCTGATCGCAGTCGCTGTCGTTTACCACGAACGCAAGGTTGAGCTCCGACGAGCCCTGCGCTATCATTATGACGTTCACCCCGTGCTTTGCCACTGCGCCAAAGACCTTGGCGGCCACTCCCTTTATGCCGCGCATTCCTGATCCTACGACAGCTATCACCGCCACGTCGTCGTTGACGTTTATCTGCTTGATGACTTTACCAAGCAGGCTGAGCTCCAGCGTTGTCGTGGCCTTGTCAAGGTCGTTCTTTCGGACCACCATTGAAATGCTCGACTCTGACGGGCTCTGCGATATCATCATGATGTTGACGCGGTTCTTGGCAAGCGTGTCGAATATCTTGGCCGCGGTCCCCGGGGCGCCCACCATCCCGCCCCCGCTCACGTCAATGAGAGCAGTGTGGCGTATCGCGCTCACCGACTTTACTATCTTTTGCGACTCTTTGCTCGGGTTCTGGGTGATGATGGTGCCAGCGTGCTTTACGTTGAAGGTGTTTCTGATCCTGATCGGGATTTTAGTGTCTATGACCGGCTCGAGCGCGCGTGGGTGCATGTACTTTGCCCCAAAGAGCGCCATCTCCATCGCTTCTGCAAACGACACTTCTCGGAGCACCTGTGCGTCCTTCACTATCTTGGGGTCTGCTGTCATCAGCCCATCGACGTCGCTCCAGAGCCATACTTCCTCCGCGCCGATGCTGGCAGCTATTATGGTGGCAGTGTAATCGGAACCGCCGCGGCCTATTGTCGTGATGTTGCCGTACTGGTCGGCTCCGATAAAGCCCGTGACCACAGGGACAGAGTCCTGCTTTAGCATCGGCTCTATCTTGTGGCTCACCCTGAGCTTTGTGGTGTCCATCAGCGGCCGGGCCTCTCCAAAGTTGCCGTCCGTCAGTATGCCGGCCTCCTTGCCAGTCAAATGATCGGACTTTATCCCAATGTCCTGCAGCGCAAATGACACTATGGGTGTTGAGAGGCGCTCGCCAAAGGACATCAGGTAGTCGAGCGACTTTGGCGTGACTTCGCCCAGAAGCACGATCCCGCCGAGTACGTCTTCCAGCTCGCTGATTATCTTTTTCATGACGGCGACAGCTTCGCCCCTGAGCTTTTTGTCCGAAATCGCTCCCTCCACGATGTCGGCGTGGATCTTGGACGATTTCTTTATGAATTCGTCTATCGATGTCTTGTCGCCGCGCTTTACGCTTTCTGCTATCGAAAGCAGGCCGTCGGTCATGCCGCGGACCGCTGAGACGACGCACACGATCTCGCTGCCCTTCTTGTGCGACTTTACCAGCTGCGCTACGTGCCTGACCTTGTCTGGGGAATCCACCGCAGTTCCACCAAACTTCATTACAAGGCGCATGCTAATCCTGAACCCGGGGTGCTAAGTAAAAGTGGATCCTGCCCACGTTTGCTATCTTGAACTCTAGCCTGAGCGGCATCTTGCTTGAATATTCCGCCGCTACAGAGCCGCCCATGGACACCACGGCCTTGGTTATCTTTGAGAGATAGTCGAGGCTGTAGGTCGCCTTGCTCTCCTCCTTGACTGCCAACTCCTC
>DATFDX010000200.1:0-8317 GCA_035251875.1 Nitrososphaera sp.
ATTATTGATAGGCTCTGACAGCCACACCCCGACTGCAGGCGGCGCCGGCATGATGGCTATAGGAGTAGGCGGGCTGGACGTCGCAGTGGCGATGGCCGGAGCGCCGTTCTACACAAAGATGCCCAAGATAGTGGGCGTGAAATTGACAGGCAGGCTCATGCCGTGGGTCACCGCAAAGGACGTAATACTTGAGATGCTGCGCAGGCTGACTGTCAAGGGCGGGGTCGGCAAGGTCTTTGAATACTATGGTGAGGGGATCAAGAGCCTCGGCGTGCCGCAGAGGGGCACGATATGCAACATGGGAGCCGAGCTTGGCGCAACTACGTCGCTGTTCGAGTCTGACGAGATCACACAGGACTACATGGCCCGGCAGGGCAGGCCGCAGGATTACAAACGTATTGCGGCGGACCAGGGCTGCAGATACGACGAAGATATGGAGATAAACCTGAGCGAGCTAGAGCCCATGATCGCGCTGCCCGGCTCGCCCGACGCGATCCACAAGGTTCGCGACGTGCAGGGCCAGGACGTGCACCAGGTGCTCATCGGCTCGTGCACAAATTCCAGCTATGTCGAAATGATGACTGTCGCGCACGTGCTCAGGGGCAAGAAAGTGCACCCAAACGTCACCATGGCGATAAACCCCGGCTCAAAGCAGGTGCTCGAGACGGTGGCCCGCGACGGCTCCATCTACAACATCATTGCGTCCGGCGCCCGCCTGCTTGAGAGCGGCTGCCAGGGCTGCATCGGCATGGGGTCCGCGCCGGGCACCGACTGGGTTTCGATAAGGTCATTTAACCGCAACTGGCCGGGGAGGAGCGGAACCAAGGACGACAAGGTGTATTTGACATCGCCAGAAGTGTGCGTGGCATGTGCCGTCACAGGCAAGATAACCGACCCGCGCGACTTGGGCGAATACCCGAACATCCCGTGGCCGGACAAGTTTGTCATCGACGATTCCGGCATCGTGCCCCCGGCGGCAGCGCAGAGCGCCGGCAGAATGGAAATTTCAAGGGGACCCAACATCAGGCCGCTCCCGCTGCGCCAGCCGATGGAAGACGTGCTGCAGGGCGAAGTTCTGATAAGGGTTTGTGACAACGTTAGCACCGACGCCATAATGCCGGCGGGCGCCAAGATACTGCCCCTTCGGAGCAACGTGCCGGCGATAAGCGAGTACGTGTTCTACTGGCTCGACCCAGAGTTTGCGAAGAGGGCCAAGGAGAAGGGCGGCGGCTTTATCGTCGGTGGCGAAAATTATGGCCAGGGCTCCAGCAGAGAGCACGCGGCGCTTGCGCCCATGTACCTCGGCGTCAAGGGTGTGATCGCAAAGTCGTTTGCGAGGATCCACAGGGCGAACCTGATCAACTTTGGCATAATCCCGTTTGAGTTCCAGAACGCCTCCGACTTTGAGCTGGTCGCGCAGGGCACGCCGGTAAAGATAGAGAACGTGCTCGGCAGCCTAAAGCAGGCAGGCAAGACGATGGAGGCGGTCGCGGGTAAGAGCAGGATCACGCTCAAGGTTGACCTGACCCAGAGGCAGAGAGACGTCATGATAGCCGGCGGCCTGCTCAACTACATCAGGTCTACGCAGCAGAGATCATAATGGTCAACAAGTTCCTGATAGCAATTATAGCCATTGTGGCGGTGATGGTCGCGCTTGTGGCCTTGCCCCGCATTGGCAGCCTGCCTGCAGAACTACAACAGGACCTGAGCATCGATTATAGTAGACAGAACCTCACCAGAATAGAGGACGGCCGGCTTGTTGCGGCAAGCGCAGAAAACCTGATGATTGGAAACGACCGCTCTGCCGTCTATCACAACCTGACCGGCGCGCAGGGCGAAAAGCAATTCACGATAAGCAGCGAAGAAATGAACAGCCTGAAGGGCCTGATAATTGCAACTGGTTTTATTCAGGTGGAGGAGGCCGACTACCCGCAAAAGGACGGGCTTGACAACCTGACAAGGTACACGCTAAAGCTGACGTCCGGCAGCAATTCCAAGACCATCAGCTGGGTGAACCTAGACGCCTCCGAGGCCGGCGTGCCTGCCATAGTAAGGAACATCGGGGCGCAGCTGGACGCAATCATTGAAAGGCACGTCTGACAGAAAATATATAGAGCATTTGAGCGTACGAGTTGTATATAATGACGATATCCCTCGTGGCCACCGAGCCAAAACCCAAGGGCGTCAAGGTAGAGATTGTAGAGAATGCCCGCATGGTTCGCGGGACTACTTTGCTAAAGCGCGGCTTTGCCCACATGTGCAAGCACGGAGTGGTAATGGACGTGACAAACGTCGAGCAGGCGGTTATAGCGGAGGAGGCCGGCGCAGTCGCAGTAATGGTACTTGACAAGCTGCCGTACGACGTCAGGAAGGCCGGCGGCGTCGCAAGGACTGCGAGCATCAAGGTAATCGAGGAGATAATGGACGCAGTCACCATCCCGATAATGGCAAAGTGCAGGATCGGCCACACCGACGAAGCAAAGGTGCTCGAAGTCACAGGGGTCGACATGATAGACGAAAGCGAAGTGCTGACGCCGGCGGACGAAGAGCGCCACATCTGGAAGTGGGATTTCACCACCCCGTTTGTCAACGGCGGCAGGAACCTGGGCGAAGCGCTGCGCAGGATCGAAGAGGGCTGCGCCATGATCAGGACAAAGGGCGAGCCGGGGACCGGCAACGTGGCAGAGGCCGTCACCCACATCCGCATGGTCAACAACGAGGTACGCAAGTTGCGATCATTGTACCAGGACAACGACCGTCAGGAATTGATGAAGGCCGCGCGCGAATTAAAAGTGTCGTACGCGATGGTCGAAGAGACTGCGCGACTCGGCCGGCTACCGGTTGTCAATTTTGCTGCAGGTGGCATCACCACGCCTGCGGATGCAGCATTGCTGATGAACCTCGGCTGCGACGGCGTGTTCGTAGGATCTGGGATATTCAAGTCAGACGACCCAGCGCAGAGGGCTAGGGCGGTCGTGCTTGCAACGACGTTCTATGACGACGCCAAGATTGTGATGGAGGCGCAAAAGATGGTCGACGAGAAAAAGTCGCTGCTTGGCATGGACACCAAAAACCTCGAGCTTCGCATGCAGGAAAGGGGCCAGCACGCTTGAGCAGCAAAAAAAAGTCGGTCACAATCGGAGTTCTCGGTTTTCAGGGCGACATTGAGGAGAACGTCGCCGCCACAAAGCAGGCGCTGCGCGAAATGCAGATCGACGGCAGCGTCGAGCTGGTGCGCTACCCGGAAGAAGTGGAAAAGGTTGACGGCCTCATCCTGCCCGGGGGCGAAAGCACCGTCCAGAGCACGCTTGCAGCCATCCAGCGGTCGCTGCCGGTCATAAAGAAGCGCATCTCCGAGGGCATGCCGGTGCTGGGCACGTGCGCGGGCATGATCATGCTTTCCAGGAGGGCGTTTGACAGGGTGGTCGGAGACACGAAGCAGAAGTTGATAGGCAACCTCGACATCGTGATAGAGCGCAACGCTTTTGGTAGGCAAGGCGAGTCGTTTGAGGCAGACCTTGTGATAGGGATGCTCGGCAAGGAGGCGTTCAAGGGCGTGTTCATAAGGGCGCCGGCGGTCAGCGAGGTCGGCAAGGACGTCGAAGTCATTGCAAAGCTGAACAACAGGGTTGTGGCGGTCAGGCAAAAGAACGTCATCGGGACTTCGTTCCACCCGGAGCTGTCTGGCGACTCCCGGATGCACCGGCACCTCGTCAAGATGGCCGTCGATTTCAAGCACAAGAACGGCGCCTAGTGTGCCTTTTATCGGTCTTTATATAGCTCAGTCCCCGAAAACAGATATTTTCTTATAGTAGATATTTCCATAGATAGGATGTAAAATGATGCCCAGAAACGGTTACAACTATGACAGGCTCAGAACATCGCTTGAGCGGGCGTTGAGCGTTCTTGGCGACTCTTCAAAGCAAGTTCTCCTGTTCTACATGGCAGAGCACTGTGGCATATCGTTTGACGACGGGAAATGCTCGATTGTGGAAATCGAGTCTGCCCTGAAAAGTGTCCTTGGCGCCGGCTCTTCCATAATCACCGAAAGGATGTACAAAGAGCTTCAGAGCATGCCGGAGTAACTCATCTCAAATTTGGGTAAATCTATTTTTACTAGCTTCTACAGGGAACTCGAAGTAAAGGGGAATGCAGAACAGTGCAGGGAACTCTGCCTGCTAGATGACAATATTCTCCTGGCGGCCATCATTGAAAACGCGAACCTGCTGGGTGTGTATTCTAAAAAAGCCGATGGCCCCCGAATGAGCATCGCTTCAAGGTCCTGCGCATCCAGACCGAGCTCATGATCTCGATGGCAAAGAACAAAGAGGACTTTTTCGGCGAGCTGGGTTATCTGATGTTCCACAGCAGGCACCTTGACATGTTCCTCTTCTCCATGAACAGGAGCCGCAAGCTCCGGATCATGGCAGTCGCGGTAAAGCAGCCCTACATCCACGAAGACATTGTGGACAGGATCATGATGCAAATAAGCAAGATGAATGACTAGCCCGCGAAAAAGAACGCTATCGCGATAATGATATAGACTGCCGTCAGCATCACGCCTTCGAACCAGTTGCTCCTGCCGTCGTGCACTATCAGGTTCAGGATTATCGCGGCGAGGAAGAGCACGGCAAGCTCGAGCAGCGTGAAGACGAGGTTGAAGGGCTGGCCGAGCGCGACGCCGGCAAACACCAGGATCGGGACCACAAAGAGTGCTATCTGCGTGCCCGAGCCGGCGGCTATGCCGATAGACAGGTCGATCTTGCCCTTCCTCGCAAGCATGATCGCGCTGCTGTGCTCTGCCGCGTTGCCGACAATGCCGACGATTATCGCGCCGACAAACAGCTCGCCAAAGCCCAGCTCTTGGCCCGTCTGCTCTACCGACGAGACCAGTATCTCGCTCACCACAACCACGCCGGCCATGCTAGCTGCCAGCAGCAGGAACGACTTTTTCTTGCTCCAGTGGCCCGGATGGTCATGGCCGTGCTGAGGCTGCGACGGCGCTGTATCAACAGTGGCCGGCTCTTCTGGCTGGGCGAAGAGGTGCTTGTGCGTAAAGAAGGTGAACACTATGCCGAGCGCATAGACGATTATCAGGATGATTGCAAGCGAGTCGCTCAGCATCTGCACCGCGCCTTCGTTCTCTGCTCCTGACAGCACCGTGGTCACAAGTATCGTCGGGACGGCCAGGCCAATTATCGCGATGAACAGCATGGACGACTGGAAGCCGATGTTCTCCCTGTTGAAGCGCTGCTCCTTGTACTTGAAGCCGCCGGCGACGATGCTCAGGCCGAATATGAGGAGGATGTTACCGATTATCGAGCCGGTGATCGATGCCTTGACGAGGTCTAGCAGCCCCGCGTTGATGGCCACCACGGCGATAATGATCTCGGCCGCGTTGCCAAACGTGACGTTCAGGAGCGAACCAACGGTGGCGCCGTAGTGGGTCGCGAGGTGCTCTGTAGAGTCGCCAATCAATTTTGCCAGTGGAATGAGCGCGACGGCCGCCACGATAAACAGGACTATGTGGTCGGCGTGGGCGAACTCGAGCGCGGCTGCAATGGGGGCAAATATCAGCAGAAAGTAGATGACCGATGATTTTGTTACCTTTACCGACTTTAGCAATTGCGACTTTTCATACTCCAGTACGCCGTATGCTTTAATTGTTTTTACAAGGCGCTGCGGAATAATTGCGAATGTTTGTTGTAGAAAAGGTGCGGGGGGTGGGATTTCCGCTTGTTTTTACTAGTAAGCCCGATTCAATTCAGTTAGCCTCATGATAGAGCAGTGATATATACACGAGACGCAAAACCGCTATCTTATGAAGAAAGAGATCCAAAAAAGAAAGAAGGCGCTAAAACGCCTTTGTGAACTGGTGCTGCTGCAATGACCAGTAGTTTGTCCAGGCCTTCACTATGTTTGCATTGAAGTCTGTTACCGCGTCTACTGTCCTGTTGAAGATCTTTGTGTTCTCCCTTGCTGCGTCAATTGCATTGACTGCAAGCTGGTTGTAGGTTCCCATTGCCCTGACTACGTTGTTGGTAATTTCGTTAGACTGCCTGACTACCACTTCGGATACCTGGTGGTTCTGTGGAATGTTCAGGTTCTGTATTAGCTGCCTTTCTGTCTCAAAGGTGGTCTGTACAAAGTCCCTGCACGTCTGAATGAAGTCCGTCTGGAGGTTTGTCATTGCCTGCGCATACTGCGGCTGCGCCTTTGCTACTTCGTCGATAATCCTCAGTGTGTTATCCTTCGCCGTGTCGATTACACTCGTTCCTGTAGTTTTTGTGCTCGTTGGAATTTCGTCACTTCTTTGTCTTTCTGACATTTGAGAAAGCTTCCCTTCTCCAATATATAAGGCTTGGTATTAAATGGTAATGATAACCATGCAATACCGTGGTATACCACAACTATGTATCGGCACGAGGCTATTCGGCAGGCAAAGATAAAAGTTTTGACGAAGACTGGTACACTTTCTTACTCCTTTCTGTATGAGATACCTGCTGGCGAAGTGGTTTCTGTTGTCTTTATCACGATTGTGTTTGCCGCCCTGCTAAGCAACCTCTGCCTTTTGTCATTTGTGAATATCCATCCAAGGAGGACATCCAGAGGTAGAATGAATGCTTTGCCAAAACTCGATATGGCAATACTTCTTGCATCCGTAGGCTTTCCTTCTAGATTCGTTGTTTTGATATGCAATATCATCTTGCCAATAGATTGTCCATTGTACTTGGATTCCATGTATAACCAGTATGCAAAGAATACTAGGCTATTGATTGCGAAAGTAAATGGTCCGCCAACATTATTCCACCATTGCCCATTAAACATCATGTTTGGGTTCATGAACCCTGTGAGCCAGATTGGCATTGCCACTATTGCAAACAGTACTCCGAGCGCAACATTCACAATGATGAAATCTACAAGCCACGCCCAGAATCTTGTTCCCCAGCTCGCCAGAACTATCTCAGGTTGTTCATTCGGTTTACCTTGTGGTTCCACAGTCATGGGTAGTATTCCTTCATCGTAATATTATAGCCTTAGGAATTTAGTGCCATGCAGTGCAAACCTGCTACCTATATCAACGAAAAAGGAAGTTAGTTTCGCTATGGAAAGGACAGCAAATAACAAAATGCCTGAAGGAATGGGTTGGAGAGTAGCTGTGACCATTCTGACATTTTTCGGTTCTATAGTTGGCATCATTTTATGGCTGTTCTTTTACGCCGGGAGCTTCAATGTCTATCAGAATATTGCAGTCATTGTTGCGATCATTATGGGTTTTGTCGCTGTGATGGGCGCTACTTGGGCGTCTTGGGGTATGAAACAGAAAGCGTATTGGACTGGGAAAGGCCGTCCGGGATCATGTTAGGTTTGTGACAGTAATTTATTTGCAGTGCATTACACAGCAGTCCTGAGGTTTTAATATTCTGCATTAGGGGTTATCATATGAACGCCATAATAATTTATGGTAGTCGGTTTGGAACCATAGAGAAGATTGCAAGGTCCCTTGAAATTGGTCTGAAGTCGACACCTGGCATTCAAAGTGTTGTTTGCACCAGCACGAACGATACCCCAACCGCAGACTCGCTCAGAATATGACATTTTATGCGTTGGTGCCGCAACTGAAAATACGACTGCGCCCAAATCTACAAAGCTATTTCTTGCAAAGCTCAAGGATATTAATCTGTCCGGAAAGTACGGGTTTGCATTTGATACAAAACTGGATTCACGATTCTCAGGTAGTGCGGCGAAGTATATCGAGAATGAATTGGTTAACCAAGGCTTGCGGATTATCGCACCACGAGAGTCTGCAATAGTGTCGTCGATAAAGGAAAGGGGTGCAATTGTCGGTGCAAGGCTCAAGGAAGGCGAAGAGAAAAGGTTTGAAGAAGTGGGCCGACGCGTCGGAACTGCAACCTTACAAAGTGCGGGGTTAGCTAGCGCATGACACAGATGGATAGAGTTGAAAAGAATATGCGCCTGCAGAGGATTATAATTGATGGAATGAACTCGCGGGACTGGGACATTTTCGATAAGCATCATGCTGAAGATGTAGTGGTACGCTGGCCTGGTGGGCAACCACCAACAATTGGAAGACATCCCCATAGAAAAGAAAATGAGGATTTCTTGAAAGCATTTCCAGACAATTACATAGAGGGTAATCCATTTAAGGTCTTATTCGGTCAAGGGGACTGGACCTGCGCGGTAAACGTCTATACGGCAACGCATACAGGGCCTCTAATTGGACTTGATGGAAGAATAATCCCACCCACCAAGAAGAAATTCAAAGTCGATCTTTATACCATCGCTCGCTGGAACG